>DATCBX010000121.1:0-2050 GCA_036511635.1 Acidimicrobiales bacterium
TGTCGCGAGCGATCTCGAGTGCGCGCATCCACTTTTTCGCTGAGTATGACGTCAACGCTCCGCCAAGGACTGAAGGATCATTGGCCATGATCAGACACTCCGTGCCCGCGATCACGCCAATACCTACGACCATCCCGCCACCGATGGTGTAGTCCGAGTCAAAGCCCGCCAGGGCTGAGATTTCGAGAAAGGGTGAGTCCGGATCGAGGACGTTCGCGATGCGTTCGCGCACGGGAAGTTTGTTGCGTGAACGCATTCTCTCCATGGCTTTTTCGCCACCACCGGCTTCTGCCTGGTCCAAGAGCTCGTCAATCTCACCGAGTTGTTCGATCATGTCGGATCGGTTTTTGATGAAGAGTTCCGAGGAAGTATCGAGGGTTGAGACAAGAGGTGGCGCTAACAGAACTTGCTTCATTGGCAAATCCTAGTAAGAGGCTGAAACTTGAGCCTTTGCGTAGGTTGGCCGTGAAGGGGAACGCTCGTTTCATGCTCGATGCACACCTCACCGCGCTGACTTTTCGCAAAGAATCGCCAAAGGGCGGCCGATAGTGTGGTGTTAATGCGTATCGCCCTTGGATCTGATCACGCCGGTTACGACCTCAAGACGTTGCTGAAAAACACGCTCGCTTCTTGGGGTTACGACGTTATCGACCTCGGGACAAATAGCGCCACCGAGTCGGTCGACTACCCCGATTTCGGCGCCGCCGTTGGTCGCGCGGTGGTATCAGGTGAGGCCGAACTCGGCGTCGCGTGCTGCGGCTCGGGTATTGGCATCGCCATCGCTGCTAATAAAGTGCCTGGCGTAAGGGCGGCTGTCGTGCACGACGTCACCTCGGGTCACTTGGCACGAGAGCACAATCACGCCAACGTTCTTTGCATGGGCGAGCGCCTGGTGGGACCGATCGTTGCGATCGAGACCATGGAGGCGTGGTTAAAAGCCGTTCCCGAAGATCGCCATGAGGCGCGCATTCAGAAACTGCGTAGCCTTGACGACCAGTTAGCTAATAAGGAGAAGTAGATACGTGGGTTCTTCGCCATTCGACGCTTGGATCTCCAACGACGAGGAAATAACGTCGCTCCTGTCCCAAGACTGGGATCGTCAAACAACGACGGTACAGCTGATCGCGAGTGAGAACTTCGCGTCGCCATCAGTCTTGGCCGCGACCGGTTCCATCTTGACCAACAAGTACGCGGAGGGCTATCCCGGCCGTCGCTACTACGGGGGCAACTACGTCGTCGATGAAGTGGAGGATCTAGCTCGCCGACGCTTGACCGCTCTCTTTGGCGCCGACCACGCGAACGTCCAGCCCCACAGCGGTGCGAACGCCAACGTTGCGGTCTACGAGGCGTTGCTTGACGCGGGCGACACGATTCTCGCGATGCGACTTGATCAAGGTGGTCACCTCACGCACGGCTCACCGGCGTCCATCACCTCAAAGTTTTGGAACTTTGTCGCCTACGGCGTCACGCCGCGCTCGGACGATCCCGCCAACCCCGGTGAGCTCATTGACTTTGACAACGTTCGCGACCAAGCACTGAAGCACCGTCCCAAGCTCATCGTCGCCGGAGCAACGGCGTACGCACGGCGAATTGACCCTGCACCGTTTCGCGAGATCGCTGATGAAGTAGGCGCGCTGTTGATGTTCGACTCGGCGCACGTCGCCGGGCTCATCGCCGGGGGATCGCACCCAAATCCTGTGCCGTACGCCGACGTGGTGTCCTTCACCACGCATAAGACACTTCGCGGTCCTCGTGGTGGTGCGATTGTGTGTCGCGAAGAGCACGCGAAAAAGATTGACTCGGCCGTCTTTCCGGGCCAACAGGGCGGTCCATTGGAACATGCCATCGCCGCCAAGGCAGTCGCGTTCAAAGAGGCGAGTCAGCCAAACTTCTCGATCTACACCAATCAAATCGTCAAGAACGCTCAGGCCTTTGGCGTGGCTCTCGCGAACGAAGGCTTCCGAATGGTCTCTGGCGGCACCGAAAATCACATGGTGCTTCTCGACCTCAGGGATTTTGACGCCGAATTGACGGGCAAAGTTGCCCAAGA
>DATCBX010000122.1:0-7616 GCA_036511635.1 Acidimicrobiales bacterium
GGACGCAGCGATCCGTCATTAACTGAACTCGGTGAGCGCCAAGCGCGAGCGCTCGAGCCCTATCTCGCGGGGGTTAAAGAAGTCTGGGTGTCACCATTGGGGCGGGCTCGAGCTACGGCCGCGTTGGCGCTGCCTGAGCACGAGGCGATACTCAGTGACTCCTTCATCGAAGTGGACTACGGCGTGCTCGATGGTCAACCACTCAGTGTCGTCACGGGCGAGCAGTGGCGAGCCTTTGAGCACGACCATGACGTTGCCTTTGGCGGGGGAGAGTCACTCGCGTCAGTTGACCAACGCGTGCATCAAGCACTTGACGCGCTGCTTTTAGATACGACGAGTTTGCTCCACTCATCACACGAGCACTTGGCAATTTTTAGTCACGTGTCGCCGATCAAGTCCGCGGCGATTTGGGCTCTCGGTGTTCCCGGATCAGTTACCTGGCGCACCAGATTGAACAACGGTTCATTGACGACCATCGCTGCGCGTTCTGGCGTACCGTCACTCGTGAACTTTAACGTTGTCCCACTGACATCTAGCTAGTGCAGTGCCAGGCCGATCGCCCAGAAATTGAGTCCCGCGCCGATCAACGTGCCCGCGTGAAACAACTCGTGATAGCCAAAGACGCGCGGTGAAAGTTTTGGTCGTTTGAGGGCATAGGCGAGCGCGCCCAACGTGTACGCGAGACCGCCCGCGACGACGAGGAAGAAACACCAGAACCCGCCGCCTCGATAGATCTGTGGCATCACCGCTACCGCCGCCCATCCGACCACGAGGTACGGCAGCGTGTTTACCCATTTGGGGGTGTCGAGTGCGAGTTGGCGAATCGCGATGCCAATTGCCGCGCCGCTACCGACCACAATGAGCAAGGCGAGTCGAATCGTGCCGTGCATCGTCAAACCGGCAATCCCTAGGTAGCTGCCGGTAATGGCGAGAAAGATTGCCGAGTGGTCGGCACGTTTGAGTGCTCGACGCTTCCTCGGCGTCCAGCGAATTCGGTGAAAGAGTGCGCTGGTGACGAGCATTGCTTCAACACCGACGAGATAACAAAGCACCCAGCCAACTTGGGCCCACGTTTGCGCGCGAACGAGCAGTATTGGCGAGAAACCAAGAAGGAGGATCGCGCCCGCCACGTGGAGCCAACCGCGCATAAGCGGGCGCGCAAGGGAAACCGGCGTCTCTTGAGATGGAAGGTTCGCCACGATTCAACCCTAAAGCCAATGGTCAGGAGCCTTAGAGACAACGGAGCCCGCCTGCTCTGAAACAGAACAGACGGGCGCTCGATGTTTGGCCCCCCCAGCCAATAGCCATGAAATTAGTTCCTCCGATGCCGGTACTGTGGTCGCGAAGGCCTGTAATCAAGGTTTTGTGAGCAAGTTCACATGAAGGAGCCGTTATGAAGCGTCGTACGTTAGGTCAAGGTCTTGAGGTTTCGGCCGAAGGACTCGGATGCATGGGCATGAGTGAGTTCTATGGCGCGGGGGACGATAACGAGTCCATCGCCACTATCCACGAAGCGCTCGACAGTGGTGTCAACTTTCTTGATACGGCGGACATGTATGGTCCCTTTACCAACGAGCGTCTCCTGGGAAAGGCCATAAAGGATCGCCGCGACGAGGTTGTCCTGGCCACCAAGTTTGGAAATCAACGAGGGGACGACGGGTCGCGTATTGGCATTAATGGCACACCGGAGTACGTGCTCGCGGCCTGTGAGGCGTCGCTTGAGCGACTCGGCGTCGACGTCATTGACCTTTACTACCAACACCGCGTTGACCGTACTGTGCCCATCGAAGAGACCTGGGGCGCGATGAAGGCACTCGTTGACGCGGGCAAAGTTCGCTATCTCGGCATCTCCGAAGCCTCCTCGGAGACGATCGAAAAGGCCAACGCGGTGCACCCGATTGCGGCGCTGCAGAGCGAGTACTCCTTATGGTCGCGTGACCCCGAAGACGGCGTGCTCGCGACCTGTCGTCGCCTCGGCATTGGCTTCGTGGCCTACAGCCCACTCGGTCGCGGCTTTCTCACGAATGAAGCGGCAACGAGCCACAACGAGCAAGGTGACTTTCGAGGCAGTCACCCTCGTTTCTCGGGCGACGCCCTGGAGAAGAATCTTTCGCTCGTAAAGAATCTCGAACTGATCGCCAAGGAGAAGAAGGTCACGGTGGCGCAATTGGCCCTCGCGTGGGTCCTTTCACGTGGTGCTGACGTGGTGCCGATTCCCGGCACGAAACGGCGCACGTGGCTTCGCGACAACATTGCCGCGAGCGAGATCGTCTTGAGTGAGGCCGACGTGGCCGCGCTCGAAGCGGCCGTGCCGCGCGACGCCGTAGCCGGCGATCGCTATCAGCCGGCGGGAATGTTGTCGATTAACGGCTAACGGCGACGAGGGTACCGTTACGAAGTTCGAAGACTTCGTCACTCCACGCAATGACGTCGGCGTCGTGCGACGCGATGACGATCGTGGCGTTGGTTGAAGAAAGCAGCGAGAGAACCTTTTGCGTTTCGTCGTGTCCGAGTCCCGCCGTTGGTTCGTCCAAGAGATAGATGTCGGGATCGGTCACCAGACCTCGCGCTATGCCAACACGTACACGCTCTCCTCGAGAGAGTTCGTCAAAACGCGTGGTGTGGTCGTTCGCTACTCCAAGTGACGCCAAGTCGAGGTGGGGGTCTCTCGTGCCGGTTCTGCCTAGCCTCAGGACGTCGCGAGCGAAGCCGCGCGTGAGACCTGGTTCACTGGCGAGGTAGCTCAGGTGCTGGCGTAGAGCGTCGTCGTTGAGATCTGAGATACGCGTCTCGCCAATAGTGATCGTGCCGATCGACACCTGATCCAGATTGGCGAGCGCGCGCAACAGCGTCGATTTTCCGACGCCCGACTCGCCCGTGATGACGACGTGATCGCCCGGAGCAACAGTAAAGTTGGCGTGATCGACGAGCACTCGGCCATCTTCGATGAGCGTGACGTCATGAAGTTGAAGTGTCGATTCAAGGGGCCACGCCAAGGTACCTCGAGAGCCGCCGTGTTCAAGGGCTTCGAGACGCTCACCCCCGCCGCTTACTTCCACGGCGGCCAGCAGAGAATTTCGAATGGAGTTGAGACTTTCGTACGTGGAGAGTCCAATGACGGTCGCGACGACCAGCCACACCGAAGAGGTACCCGGATGCGTGGTCAACGCAGCTAGAGCCAGGAGACTTGGTCCGATGACGAAGACGTCCGCGAGGCGCCATTGACGCCGAAGCGCCCCCTCGGCGTCATTGAGGGCGCTCGCCGAGGCGCTCGATCGCTTGGCGGTGAACGCTTCGTGGCGAAGTAGGACGAGTTCGGGCGTCACGGCGCTGAGCTCGACGAGCTGAGCGCGATACGTACCGCGTGCCGAGCGAAGTGCGCGGTCGGCCATGACTTCCCTCTTTGAAACGAAGGCGAGACCGACAACGCCAACGAATTGCATGACGAGAAGTAACAGTGCGTAACCCCACCAGTCGCCGTGAGGCGGAAGTATCGCGACGACCACGTCACCGAGCACCAGGACCGCCAGCGTGTCGACGAAGGGAATGACGAAACGAAGCCAGAGATCTTGAAGATCATCGGTGTCGCCGAGCGCTCGCTCAAGTAGATCCCCAGCGGCGTAGCCGCGCCACTCAGAAAAGTCGAGTTGGCCAACGGTGCGAATGAGCCATTGGCGCCAGCGCGTGACTGCCGCGTAGCCCAAACGGTGGGCGGTGAGCCGTTCCATAAAACGTAACGGCGAGCGCAAAAAAGCGAAGAGTTCGATAACGACCAGAACTACCGCGACGGCTCTCAGGCCTGGTCGAGTCGCACTCTCAACTAAGAGCGCGACCGCACCCACGAGGAGTGCCACGTTCGTACTTGTTGCGACGAAGCCCGAAAGAAGAGCTCGCCAAAGGGCGCCACGCGGCGGTTGGGCGCGACGAATCCAGCGAACGAGGCGAGCGGCGTCGTTGTTCACTGAAGCTCAATCCGTTGCGTGGCGTTCGTTACAAGAGAGGTGTCGACGGTCGCCTCAACGAGGACGAGCCCCGTGAGGGCACCGAGCGTGGTGCGCACGTGACGTCGTGCCTCTTCGTCAAGCACGCCGGCAATGTCGTCGAGGAACAACATTGCTGGCGATGAGAGCAACACTCGAGCGAGTACTAAGCGCACTCGTTCGCCCGAACTCATGCCCCTTCCGTCACTAAGGAGTTCTACGTCAAGATTTTCAAATCGGGGACCTTCAAGACCGAGTGACGTGAGGCAGTCGCGAAGTTCCGTGTCATCGTGAAGAGCCCCGAGCGTTAAGTTGTCGCGCAACGTGCCCGAGAGCAACGAACTTTCGGCGCTTACGAATCCCACGACGGCGTCCGTACGTTCGATAGTTCCTCGTCGAAGTGGCCGCCACTCCACTAACGATTGAAGAAGCGTCGACTTACCAACGCCCGAAGGCCCGGTAATGACGACGCGGTCGCCGGGGCGAAGGTCCAACGAGATGGCGGCGGGGTTTGCCTCAGTGACAATCGTCCGGGCGACCAGTAAGTGGTCACCCTTAGGGGAAGGCGATCGCACCACCAACGAATCCAAAAGTGAAAGAGCGATCTGTGCGTCGTCGCGACGATGAAACTCAACGCCAAAGCGACGAACCTGAATGAACAGTTCGCTCGTCACGAGAACGGCAATGAGTGCGCGAAGAAGACTCAGGTGGCCGCCTAATAACGCAAAACCCGTGACCATCGCGACCAGTCCAATGCTGACACCGCTGAGAAACTCGGTGACGAGCGACGACTCCAACGCGACGCGAATGGCTCGTAACGCGAGCACGTGTTCGCTCTCCGAAATGGCACCAATTTCGTTGGCACCGTAGTTCACGGCGCCGAGTGCGCGCAGCTCGGTCGCGTGTTGAAGTACTTCGAGTTGGCGAGTCTCTAAGACCACGCGACGTTCTTGGTAGGCAGTGACCATTTCAGCGCTGCGTTTACCCGCACGTTGATACAGCGGCGCGGCGAGGCCGAGGAGTGCCACGGTGATAACGAAAGCCAGCCAGCCGGCGGCCCAAAAAACCACGACCAAACCAATCATTGAACTCACCGCACTGGCACCCAGTCGTTCGAGTGAAGGCGCGGTAGCGGCGTGGTCGATAGCAAGGGCAAGGTCACTACGCCCTCGCTCGCCCTCGCGACGAGGTAAGGCCATATGCAACACCACGGAGTTGCGCCACCTAGCTCGCAGACGCGACGCGACAATTTCATCCCACTCACGCAATGACGCGCTGAGCGCCCATCGAACACCCAAGAGGGCGATGAGAAGCCAAACGCCAAGGGCAATTTCTTGACGCGCCACGTCGGTAATCGCGAGAGCGCTCAGGACCGCAAGAGCGAGGGCGGCGAGGCTCGATCCAACACCCAGTACGCGGGCGCTGCGGCGGTACGCGTCACTCGAAGGCGTTAACAACGACGAGGAGGCCACCGGTCAATGCTAATGAACTGACCGCTCCCTACAAAGGGTCGTCACGGTGGGGCAGCAAGCGAGCAGGGCCATTGAGCCAGTCTCGAAGGGCCTTTGTTGCGCGACAGTCGTCTTCGTTGTACTCGAGGATGCGTTGACGCGAGGCGAGCGCGGCGACCCCGTCGTCACGAATTGATTCTTCGTACCAGAGAATCGAGGCTTCGCCACTGGGATTGGGGTCACGCCAGCGAAAGCCCGCGGCCATGGCGAGCTGCTTGAGGCCGAGTGGACCTTCAGTCTGGATCTGTCGTTTGGCCTGTTCGTGAAGGTCGTGCCAGCGCGGCGGTTCGCTGTTTCTAAAATCGGTCAAATCGCCGCGCGTCGGTCCACCCACGAGCGGCTCGGCGACTGCTCGGTTCATCGCGCCGTCTTCAGCTTGGGCCCAAAAGCAGTACGCCGCGAATGTTCGATTTTCCTTCTCACAGGTTGCTTGAAGTTCACTTATCCACGACCAGAAGCGAGCGAAGTTCTGCGCCTCGGCCGAGCGTGAGAGTTCACCCCACTCGACTAACGAGTGATAGCCCGCCGTCACGCCTTCGGTTGGATGGTTAAGGGTGACGAAGGCGCCCCATAAGTACGTCGCGTCCTCGTAACTCTCCATGTCAACATCGACTTCAACATCCGCGGTGGCACAACCCATGCGATCGGCGTCAATCGTGCGCAGCGATGATCCACGTTCGTGGGCCCGAGCGCGATAGATAAGGTCGTCAAGTTTGTCGATCGTTCGTCCAAGAAGTTCCTCGCGCTCATGATGCTCGAGGGGATTCAAGAGAGTTCTACGTGCGCGACGAGCGAGCAGCGGATTCATTCGCGCCATCTCGTCCCTCGTCTCCACTCCGTGTTCGCGAAGCAGTAGTTGTTGATCAAAAGACGTGAAGCGAACCAAAGACACGTCATTGCGAGCTTCGAGCTCACTTTCGCAGTGCTCGCTGTAGGGACATTCGGGACAGTCGCGATGCCAGTAGGGAACGGTGGGGAAGGTGCCGCCGGAGGCTTTCCACTCATCGTGAGCGATAAGAACTTGGAGTCGCGGTCCGTAGAGATTGTCATAGGTCGAAAGGTTGAACCGTGGATAACTCTTTCCGGCGAGCTCAACCCACCAAAGACGGTTCTGTCGATCGATGATTCCCGCGCGCGCGTTCGAGTCCGCGTGACCCGTCGCCTGAAGAATTCGCGTTGCTTGGGCCAGCGAAAGACCACTGCGCGTCATGGGCAACGCTGAGCGCGTACCTACACCGTCGTGAAAAGTGGCGTCACTCGGGCGAAGGTGCGCGAGTGAACCTTCGAGCGTGCGTCGAGTACTGGCAGCTTCGACGACCTCATGGTTCTTAATCAGCAAAGGTGCGTAGGTAAAGCGATTGTCCTCACGACCTACGCGTATGAGTGCGTGCATTGAGGTGGATCTGCGCCCGGCGACGTCGACAGCGAGTCGCGGTATCAAGATCAGCTCACACCCACTCGTCATGAGATCGTCGGTTTCCTCTTGATTCACGGGCGTCACGGCCTCGGGGTGGAGTTCGCGAATTCTTTCCAGAACGTCGTGTCGATGCTCGCGCGCGCTGCGGCGGCGTCGATCCATTTCGGCGCTAATTGGTGGGGCGACAAAGGTAAAAGGCTCGCCTCGGCTGAGTGCGACGCGATGGACGCAAGCGAGTATCTCATCACCTCGAAGATGCTCTGCCACGGCTGAAGCCTACGAGACGGTTGGCTTCTCGTTACGCCAGCTACTCCACAGCGCGGCGTATTCGCCATTAAGTGCAACTAATTCGTCATGCGTTCCAAGTTCGGCAACGACACCATCAATGACGACACAGACTCGGTCAGCGTCGTGAGCGGTGTGGAGTCGGTGGGCAATGGCAATCACCGTGCGACCGTCAAGTACCGCGCTGAGTGACCGTTCGAGGTGACGGGCCGCTCTAGGGTCAAGCATGGCCGTTGCCTCGTCGAGGACCAGGGTGTGAGGGTTGCTTAAGACCAAGCGCGCGAGGGCCAACTGTTGCGCCTGGGCCGGCGTGATTGGATAGCCCGTCGTTCCAAGTTCGGTCCTTAGTCCTTCGGGAAGATGGCGCACCCACTCGAGAGCGTCAACCGCTTCGAGAGCTTTTTCAATCTCTTGGTCCGTGGC
>DATCBX010000123.1:0-4117 GCA_036511635.1 Acidimicrobiales bacterium
GAGCAAAAGGAACTCGGACTCGGCGACTTCTCCAAAATCCCCAACGGCATCCCGGGCATCGAGCATCGCGTCGACTTGATCTTTCAGGGCGTCGCCATGGGCGAGCTCTCGCTCGCTCGTTGGGTCGAGGTGACGGCCACGACCCCGGCGCGGATGTTCGGCCTCTTCCCGAAGAAGGGCCTCATCGCGCCCGGCTCGGACGCCGACATTGTTCTCTACGATCCTCGGGCTGAACACACGTTTTCGGCGTCGACGCACCACATGAACGTGGACTATTCGGCTTATGAGGGAATGACCGTGCGAGGCCAAGTGAAGACCGTGCTCTCACGCGGCACCGTCGTGATTGAGAATGACACCTACGTCGGTACCAAGGGCGCGGGCCAGTTCTTGCGTCGCGGTCTGAACGACTACCTCCGATAATGGCAAACGGGAACTCGTAATGGACTTTGGACTCGTCGCCCAGACCAACGCCCCAGCGAAAAAAGTCATCGAACTCGCTCAGCGCGCCGAGGACGCGGGCTTCACGCACTTTTGGACCTTCGACTCCGTGGTTCTTTGGCAAGAGCCATTCGTCATCTATTCCCAGATTCTTGGCTCCACCTCGCGCATCAAAGTTGGACCGATGGTGACCAATCCCATCACGCGCGACTGGACGGTAACGGCGTCGCTCTTCGCCACGTTGAACGAGATGTTCGGTCCACGGACGATTTGTGGCATTGGCCGCGGCGATTCGGCGCTTCGCGTCACCGGCGGCTCTCCCGCGTCGCTCGCCACGTTGTCGGCGTGCATGACGGTGATCAAGGACCTCGCTGAAGGTCGCGAAACGATCATCAACGATCGCGCCGTGAAGATTCCTTGGGTTGAGAACGGCCAACTGGACGTGTGGATGGCGGCGTACGGTCCAAAAGCCCTCGAGCTTGCCGGAAGAAAAGCCGACGGTTTGATTATGCAACTCGCCGACCCCTTTATCGTGAAGTGGGCTATCGAGACCGCGCACGAAGCAGTGAGCGCTGCGGGCAAAAGCACGGACGACTTCAAAGTCTGTGTCGCCGCTCCGGCGTACGTGGGTGAGGACATTGCGCACCAAAGAGACCAGGTTCGTTGGTTTGGTGGAATGGTCGGTAATCACGTGGCCGACATTGTTCAGCGTTACGGCGAGGATTCGAGCTTTGTTCCTGAAGCCCTCACCGATTACATCAAAGGACGTAAGGGTTACGACTACAGCCACCACGGCCAGGCGGGCAATCCCGACGCGGAATTCGTCCCTGATGAGATCATTGACCGGTTCTGCCTCCTCGGTCCCGTCGAAGCGCACCGCGACAAGCTCACCGAGCTCGGCGAACTTGGCGTCGATCAGTTCTCGTTGTATCTCATGCACGACAGTCCCGAAGCCACTATCGACGCGTACAACAAGCACGTCATTTCGTCGGTGTAGTCTTCGGCGGTGAGCGAGGATTACAACGACGGCATGATCGAGTGCACGCCGACGACGCTGCGCATTCATTGGTACTACTTTCCCTACGGCACGAAAGACGTTCCGTACTCATCGGTCAAGGGGCTCCGTCGCTTCGAGATGAGTGTCCTCAGAGGGAAAGCCCGTATTTGGGGAACCGCAAACTTTAAGTATTGGGCCAACCTGGACGTTCGTCGTCCAAAAAAGAGCATCGGTTTCGTCGTCGACGTGGGTACGTCCGTGCGACCCTTCATCACGCCCGATCACCCCGACGCCTTCGAGAACATCCTTCGTGAACGCGCAGGACTGGGACCTAGTTCTGGAACGCCGACGTCGGGTCTATTGATCTAAATGCACGTCGGGGGAATAATGTGGTCGACACTCGCAACACCTTCACGAATCTCCTGGTGTCAATCGTTGCCGTAGGTCACAAGCGGTGGAGTTCAGCCTTCATCGATGAAGGTGCGCTTTGAGTGAGTAGCACGACACCCAAGCACATAACGACAAAGGCCAGACTCGCCACCCCCACGTGCACGAAGCCACTCTGGAGTGTCTCGCGGTAGAGCCAAAGTCCGAGAACCACGCTCACGACGGGATCGACAATGACGATGAAGGGCTGTGAGATTCTTAGTGGTCCCACGTGTAGGGCCGCCTGTTCACAG
This sequence comes from Acidimicrobiales bacterium, assembly GCA_036511635.1. Taxonomy (GTDB): domain Bacteria; phylum Actinomycetota; class Acidimicrobiia; order Acidimicrobiales; family RAAP-2; genus RAAP-2. Next base: position 2,116 of record DATCBX010000123.1, read on the forward strand.
ATGAGTCCCACGGCACCACCAACGCACAGTGCGTAGAGCGGCCAGTGCGCGAGAGCACTAACGAAGCCCGTCGCAGAGATGGTGTCCGTCGTCGCTTTGATGAACGTTGCTTCAAGTGCCCACATCACGCCGGTCGCCGCGGCGAAAAATCCAGCCCTTCGTGACGGCGATCCGCGCTGAGCCACGCCTACGAGGATCGCGGTCCCAACCACGCACGTGAGAACAGGGGAGATCCAGTGCGCGTTCGTGGGAACGTTGGCGTGGCCGTTGGGCGAACTCGCCAGGAGAAATATTGCTAGTCCCACCACCGTGACGCCCGCGCTTATCCAGGCGAGAGGGGCGATGCTCTGCCGTAGCCAAAGTCGACGAAGTAGGAGCGCGATGATTAGTTCACTCACGAGAAGAGGTTGGACCTCCGACATCGGACCAAAGTGCAAGGCGAGGGCCTGAAAGACCAACGAACCACAAAGTGCCGCCCATCCAAGAAGCCAAAGGGGTTGACGAAAGAGAAAAAGAACCAAGCGCAAGTTTGACGTGTGATCCAGTTGCCTCGTACTTGCTATGTGTTGCGTCGTGAGCGCAAACGCGTTCGAAACGGCAGTCAACAGGGCGAACAGTAGTGCGAGAGATTGATCGAGCGTCAACGCACGGTGCATGGTGGTCACGCTAGGCGAGAGAGGACGACGTAGGGAGATGGCGCGACGGTCTCAATTCAAATTTGCTGTGAGCTCGACAAGATCGTCGGGCGCTGAACGTTTCAACGCTCCACCGCAGAATCTTTTTGCTACGCGGGTGTCGTAACGACAGAACCGAGCGGAAACTCTTCGCGACCCTTGGCGCTGAGTCGCCACACGCTCTGATGTCCCTGGACTGTCCACTGCGTCAGACCACCGACGAGCGCCGTCTCTTCATCGATGCCGTACACCGTCGTCGTTGACTCATCGGGAAGGACGAAGCGCGTCAAGAGGTCCGGTATTCGCGCGGCAAACGCGTCAAAGTGAGGGATGATACCGAGATGTTCAAGCAGGCCGAGCCCCGGGGTACTTCCTTTTCGAGGATGACGTAGTGACGGAATCCACGACCCGAGCGCCATCGCGCCCGCGCTACAACCCGCGAGCGCCGCGCCACGTCGCCACGCCGCTTCAATGGCGTGCCACACTTCGGTGTCACGCAACGTTTCGGCCAGGTAGTGAGGGTCACCACCGGATAGGTAGATCAACCCTGCGCCAGCGATCATGTTCGCGTAGTCGGGATTGTCTGCATCAGCGCGGTCGTTCACCGGCACTATGACGGGCTCGACGCCCAGTCGCTTGGCTTGAGCAATACCGAGTTGATGCCAGTGCTCAACAACGGAGGGGCCGTCTTGCACCGCGGCCGTGGCGAGTTGGACGTAGCGAGGAGGGCGACCGGCGAGCAGACCCGCTTCCATTTCGGCCATCTGAGGAAGGTATTCGCCTGAACCCACGAGCGCTATCGGGCCCGGACCGTCTTCAACGGCCATTGCGCCCCAATGAAATGCGAATGGTTGGGGAGAACTGGTCCGTCGCAATCATTTTGCCAATCTATATGGCAACGACAAGGCTCGACCAAAAGGACGATATTGGCGTCTCACGTTACGCCAAGGCGCGTTGTCGAAGAGGAAAGAAATGGACGAAGATTTACGATCGGCGATGGCTCGACGAGAAAATCTCTCAAATGAGTAAAAGCTTTATCGCCAACTCGAGTGCTTGGGTCTAGTGCCTGATCCCCAAAACTTCGCGGCGGCGCGTACGATTACGACGGACACCGCGGCAATGACGAACGAACCGACAATGTCACGAGGATTGTGGATATGCGCGGCTACGCGTGCCCAACTCACGAGCAGGGCGATGATGAGAAGGAAGATTCCCACCCGCTTTGAGTACAGCAACATCGTGAAGCCAAGAAACGCGGTCAACAGTGCGTGGTCTGAAGGAAAGCCGTTGTCCGCCGCGTGAGGAATGATTGGCACGAGGTGGTGCGT
>DATCBX010000124.1:0-2287 GCA_036511635.1 Acidimicrobiales bacterium
GACCATCCAAGACGGACCCGAGCCACACGATTTTTCGGTCCACGAAGTTGAGGGCGAAGAAAAGTCAGTGTGGTGGGAGAGGGCCGTTGCAGCGTTTCCGAATTACGCTGAGTACCAAACAAAGACGAGTCGCGCCATTCCCTTACTGGTGGCATCACCAGCGAACACCCGGTAACGAAGCGATAACAGAATTCGAAATCTCGACTTGTGGTCACGTCCCCAACCGACGGGATACCGAGTGCAAGTCGCAATCGAATGGGCGCGCACCATCATCCAGCTGTACGACGAACCAGGATGATTTCATCTCCAACGACCACCGAAGCGAACCTCGGTAATCCTTGGAGATGCTGGGGATCGAACCCAGGTCCGTCAGCTTCTTAGTGAACATTCTCCGAGCGCAGCTGGCAGGGGATTGTCGGGAGCGTCACTGTTGTCAGCGCCGGTGGCGTTCCTTAGTTAGCTGAATTGTCCCGACGTCACCACTAACGAGTTACGTTGGTAAGCCCTACTTTATGACACCCGTGTACTAAACCGCAGGGCTGGGTCTAGGCGGATGTTGCTACCTAAGCAGCAAGCGCAAGCTGAGGCTTGGCGTTTATTTATTGTTTCCGGCTCTTTAACGTGGCTCCGGAGACCACGGCTCGCTTCTTTCACCTCGACGACTCACGTCGAAACCAATCATCCCCTTGTTCATGCACAACCAAGTTGGCTGCACTTCAAGTGTACCGCTAAAAAGCTCGAGTCTTTCGGTCGCCGTCCAGCCGTCGAGAGTGGTCTAACCGAATTTTTCAACATTTCGAGCGGCCCTCGCCATGTCGCGTTCCGCGTCACGCTTCTTTAGCGCCTCGCGGCGGTCTTGTTGCTTGCGGCCACGAGCGAGTCCGAGTTCAACTTTTGCGCGACCTTCTTTGAAGTACAACTTCAAGGGAACGATAGTGAGCGACTGAGTCGCCACCTCTAACTTCCAGTCGTTAATCTCCCTGCGGTGAACCAGAAGTTTCCGTTTGCGATCAGGGTCGTGACTGCCAAATCCCACCGCGAAAGCCCACGGGGGAATGTGCATCTGGAAGAGCCACAGTTCGTCACCATCGACGCGGGCGTAGCTCTCGGCGATCTGGGCGTTACCTTCTCGTAATGATTTCACTTCAGAGCCCGTGAGAACAATGCCGCACTCGAGCGTTTCAATGATTTCAAAGTCGTGTCGGGCGCGACGATTGGTGGCAACCACTCGGTCACCGTGAAGAGCTTCGTCTCGCTTTTTTGCGCGGCGCTCTTGAATCTGCTTCGCACGTGCCACGTAACAAGCGTAGTGAGGCCTGCACAGGGAGCGCTTTGGAGGTCGCTAGGGTGACCACGTGCTTACTGTTACCTCGAGTCAACGAGACGCGATCGTGGCGACGTGCATTCGAGCGCTGCCCAACGAAGGATGTGGACTCCTGCTCGGCAGTGCCGAGGGCGTGGTCTGTGAAGTAGTGCCCAGCGTGAACGTGGCCGATTCGGCCAAGGTCTACGAAATCGATTCCAAAGTGCTGCTACGGGCGTACCGGCGAGCCGACGAAGAGGGGATTGAAGTCCTCGGCGTGTTTCACTCCCACACCCACAGTGAGGCGTACCCCAGTCCGACCGATATCCGTCAGGCGCCAGATCCCAGTTGGCACTACGTGCTGGTGTCCCTGCGGGACGACGAGGCAGATCTGAGAAGTTTCCGGGTGGACGGGCAGATCGTCACGCCCGAGCCCGTTGAAATCGTGAATTGAGTCGTTCCCATCAAGTTTTAGGACACGACGCCAGCCGGAACCGATAAAGTTGACTAAGCAGGTCAGGAATTAGCCCAAAGAGTCGAAAGAGGCATTATGTCGGCCGTACTACGAATCCCCACCGTCCTTCGCCCCGCCATGGGTGGCGCGAGCGTGATCGCCGTCGAAGGCTCGACGGTCGGAGAGGTTCTCCTCAAGCTCACGACGACGTACCCCGCGATCAAGGGCCAACTGCTCAACGACGACGGCACGCTGCATCGCTTCTTGAACGTCTACGTGAACGACGATGACGTGCGCTACCTCGGTGGCGTTGAGGCGTCCATCGCTAATAACGACGAGATCACTCTTCTACCTGCCGTCGCGGGCGGCGTCTGGTAGTGACGCGCTACGCCTCGGTGCTCGACCTCATTGGCAACACGCCCGTGGTCGACGTGAGTGCACTTTCGCCCAATCCCAACGTTACGATTCTTGCGAAACTTGAAGGGCGTAACCCCGCAGGGTCGGTAAAAGACCGTGTTGCCTTGTCGCTC
>DATCBX010000125.1:0-5799 GCA_036511635.1 Acidimicrobiales bacterium
TCCGCGAACTTCAGCGTGTTGTTCTGGCCGCCGTCGATTGCCTTACCGAGGTCGTTGCCGACCTTGGAGGCGTCAACGTCAAAGGCCGCGACAAACTCGAGATCGCTGACGTGATAGCCGCCGAGCACCACGTGCATGAGTCCGGGGACGTTGTCCTCCGGCTTAGCGTCGCGGTAGTACGTCACGCCCTGTATCAGTGAACTGGCGCAGTTTCCGACGCCAGCAATAGCCACACGAATCTTCTTCATGGCTTTCCTTTCCTACTTCGCGTCATTCGCGAAGGTTTGCTGATTACTACGTTCGGTGGACAACAGAGTGTCAATCCACGCGAGGTCTAACTCAACACCGTGGGCCGCGTGTTCCATAACGCCGCGGGCGTAGGTGTCGAGTTCTTCATTGGTCGAGCCGGCTCGAACTTCGGCGAGTCGCCCTACCAGGTCAGCTCGACGGCGCTCTAAGAGGCTGACTCGAAGAGTCGGCGTCAGGTACTTAGCGAGGGCCATGCGCAACGAGAAGTTTTTGCCGTCATCGAGTGTGGCGGGGTCACCGAGAAGCGTGACGAATTCCTGACGACCGCGATCGGTGATTCGATACACCTTGCGCCCGCGTCGTCCAAGACCTGTGCTGGCCCGTAACGAGCGAAGTGAGGCCCTCTCACCGGAAAGTGATCCCGTCGAGAGCGAACTGGCCCTTGGCGCGACAGGTAGAACAGCTTCAACGAGTCCGTGGCGTTCGAGACGAGCGAGTGCTGGGTAGATAGAACCAAAGGAAACGTTGGCCCACACGCCGAGTCGCTCACGTAGTCGAGAGCGAACCTCATAACCGTGGTGGTCCCGGTCCATGAGCAGGCCCAGGATAGCGATATCTAACACGCGAACAAGCATATCATATCGATATATCGAACGAGACGGAGTGTGCTGTCCCATTGAATTAAAGGCGGGTAATGTCACCCCTAATGGATAAGCGCTTTGGAACCAGCACCGCCGACGGGGCTGTCGTCGAGTTCGGCCTAGTGCGCCACGCGTTACTCGCCAAGATCGCCTCCGGACAACTCCGTCACGAGGACGTCTGTGACGCGCACCCCGAGCTTCTTCGCGCGGCGCGCAATCTTGGTCGCAAGTCTGGTGAGACTTGTCCGGTCTGTAGTGACGCCGAGCTCGTTGAGGTGACCTACGTCTTTGGTGCGCGCCTTCCCTCGGGCGGGACGTGTCCCGCGACACGCGCCGAGTTGCTAAAACTCGAGCGCCGTGAGGACGTGGTGCAGTGTTACGCCGTTGAAGTCTGCGTGGAGTGTTCGTTTCACCACTTGGCGCGCAAGTGGATTGCGGGTGGTCGACGAGCGAGAAGGAGCATGCCTCTCGTTAAAAAGGTCGGCGAGTGAAGCTCTCCGCGCCGGTAATCCGTGGTCGTAAGCGTCGTGACGGCGCCGCGGCTCTTGTCATGGTGACGGCGTATGACGAGCCGGGCGCGCGCTACGCCAGCGCCGCGGGCGTCGATCTGATTTTGGTTGGTGATTCCCTGGCCAACGTGGTGCTGGGTCACGACGACACGTTGCACGTGAGCGTCGAGGAGATGTGTCATCACGTGCGCGCCGTCGCGGCAGCGAAGCCCGACGTGCACGTCGTGGCCGATATGCCGTGGCTGAGTTATCACCTGAGCGTCGTGGAGAGCGTGCGAAACGCCGCGATGCTGATACGTAGTGGCGCCGACAGCGTGAAACTCGAAGGTGGCCGTGTTCGCCAAGAAGTTGTGCGCGCGATTCTCGACGCCGAGATTCCCGTGATGGGCCACCTGGGTCTCACCCCCCAGAGTGTGAAGGCGTTCGGTGGTTTCAAAGTCCAGGCCAAGACCCGAGAAGCCGCCGAGCAACTGAACCTCGACGCCAAGGTGCTTCAAGACGAAGGCGTCTTTGCCGTTGTGGTTGAAGGAGTGCCGAGCGTGGTTGGGACGCGCCTCACCGAGGCGCTCGAAATTCCGACCATTGGTATTGGGGCGGGACCCGACACTGATGGTCAAGTTCTGGTATTTCACGACATTTTGGGTATGACCAAAGGAACACCCGCGAAGTTCGTCCGGCGCTACGCCAATCTCGGCCCCGAGATCACCGAAGCGCTGGCTCATTTCGCCAGTGACGTGCGAAACGGGGAGTTTCCTGGGCCTAACGAGGTCTACGCCAACCCCGACGACCTGCTCAACTAGCCATTTTTCTTCCTCTGCAGTAGGATTGTCTTCCCACAAGCGTGGGGAAGTACCAATCAAACCCTGCTCTGTTTTCCGCAGAGCCCGGCGTGTCCGGACCAGAGGGAAAGGAAACCGGCCATGAGGCCTTATGAAACGATGATCGTGTTCGACACAACTGTCGACGCGCAGGCTATCCAGATTTCGCTCGACCGAGCGCTCGAGACAGTTCGTACTAATGGTGGAACCCCAGGAACCATCGACCGTTGGGGCAAGCGTCCCTTGGCGTACGAAATCAACAAGCGTAAAGAGGGCTACTACGTACTAGTCGAGTTCAGCGGTGAGTCGATCACGGTCGACGAGCTTGATCGTATTTTGACTCTCTCGGACGAAGTCCTTCGCTACAAGATTCTTCGTCGCCACGTGCGAACCAGCGCCAGCCGTGTAACGGCCCAGGCGTAGGTTCGGACGCCTAACTCCAAGGAGAAGAAAATATGGCTGACAACACCATTACCGTCGTCGGGAACATAACCCGCGACCCCGAACTCAAGTTTCTCAACAGCGGGCAAGCCGCGGTTCGACTCTCCATCGCGGTTAACCGTCGCTGGCAGAATCGTCAGACTCAGGAGTGGGAAGAGCGCGTGTCGTACTTTGAGGTCACGGGCTATGGCTCGATGGCCGAAAACGCCGCCAACTCCCTCACCAAGGGCACCCGCGTCGTTGTCTCGGGACGCCTCGAGCAGCGCTCGTGGGAGACCGAGAACGGTGACAAGCGTTCGATTGTAGAGATCAACGCTGACGAAATCGCGCCGTCACTTCGCTACGCGACCGCGGCCGTCACTAAGACCCCCCGGGCGGAGGGTTCGAATTTTCAGTCGAACGACCGACCGGCCACCGCACCACGAACCAATGAACCAAGTACTTACGCTTTCGATGAGGAGCCCTTCTAATGCCACGTATTAATAACCCCAAGCCGCCAAAGCGCGCGCCGAAGATTGATATTCGTCGCGGAGCGAAGAAGAAGCCCTGCTCGTTCTGTCAGCACGGTGTCGACCGCGTTGACTACAAAGACTTGGCGCAGTTGCGCAAGTACATCTCGGACCGTGGGAAGATTCGCGGACGTAAGGTCTCGGGAAATTGCCAGCAGCACCAGCGTGACGTCGGCGACGCCATCAAGACCGCACGTGAGCTCGCGCTGTTGCCCTACACGCAGCGCACCGTGACCGAACGTCGCGGTGGACGTGGTCGCGATGGTCGTGACGGAGGCCGTGAGGGTCGCGATGATCGTGGTCCTCGTACTCCTCGTCCGAGTCGTGATGGTGACACGCCCAGCGAGAGTCCGGTAGTTGAAGGCGTGTTACTCGAGGACGCCAGCGAAGCCGCAGAAGTCTTCGAAACCCAGTTGGTTGAGGAGGTCGCAGAATGAAAGTCCTACTGAGAAGTGACGTACGCGGACTTGGACGACGCGGTGACATTGTCACCGTGAAGTCGGGCTACGCCCGCAACTTTCTGTTTCCATCGGGCGCGGCTCTAGGAGCGAGCGCGACTACTGAAGTGCAAGCGGCGCTTATGCGCAAGGCGCGTTCGGCCATTGACGCGAAAAGCATCGCGGCCGCGGAAGAACAGAAGACGATCATCGAAAAGTCGACACTTACGATTGGCGCGCGCGCCGGTACGAACGGTCGCCTCTTTGGTTCGATTGGTGAGACCGACATCGTCAACGCCATTCGTACCGCGACGGGTATTTCACTTGATCGCCACGCGATCTCACTGGCCGAACACCTCAAGGAAGTGGGCAGTGCCACAGCGCAGGTCACCCTCTTTGACGGCGTGGTCGCTACCGTGAACGTTGAGGTTGTAGCGAAGTAATTCTCGCTTTTAGATTCTCTACTCGCCGGGGCCGTTGGCCCCGGCGAGTTGCATGTAACACCTCTTTGAGACGATAAATGCCGTGAAGTTACCCACAGGATTACCCCAAAAGGTTGTTCATACGTCGCAACGACCCACAGGATTACCTCATGTTGTTGTTATTGCGTCACACAGCCATTTTCGACAACCGTTGAGGTCTTATGACGCAACTTGAAACAGACCGCTCCCGACAAGTTCCGGGCGGCAGAATTCCACCCAGCGTCATCGAAGCGGAAGAGTCACTTATTGGCGCGATGCTGCTCTCACAAGAAGCAGTGAGCGTTGCCTACGAGAACGTGCAGGCCGAAGATTTCTATCGTCCACTGCACGGGCAGATCTTCAGCGCGATCATCGCGCTCGCCCACGCCGGTGAGCCGGTTGACTACGTCACCGTGCAAGCCAAGCTCCAAGAGCGCGGTGCCGTCGCCGTTGAGCTGGCGGTCCTTTCGTCTCTGCAGCTCAACACGCCGTCGGCCGCGAACGCGGTGCACTACGCCGAGCTAGTTCGAGAGAAGGCTCAGCAGCGTCGGCTGATCTCGGTGGCGGGAGAAATCGTTGATGACGCGTATGTTGCTACCGACGACGTCGTTGGTTTGATTGATGAAGCAGAGCGAAAGATCAACGCCATTGGCGACGACCGAAAGATTGACTCGGTCTCGCCACTGCAGCGGCTGTTACTCAGTGAGGCCGACATCCTTGAACAGCGTGGCGAAACTAGAGGTCAGTTCAACGGTCTCGAAACCGGTTATCGCTCGCTCGACGCGATCCTTCAAGGACTCCAAACGAGTTCTATGACCATTGTCGGTGCTCGTCCCGCCACCGGTAAGACGGCTTTTGCTTTGGGCATCCTGATTCACGTGGGCGCAGTAGTTAATCGTCCCGCGTTGTTTTTCTCCTTGGAGATGAGTCGCCAAGAGCTGGCTGAGAGGATTCTTGCCTCCACGGCTCGCATTGATTCTTCGAAACTTCGCACTGGCGACCTCAGCGAGTCTGACTGGAACCGCGCGCACGAGGCGTTTGGCTACCTACAGTCCGCGAAGGTATTCATCGATGACAACCCGAGTTTGACGATCATGGACGTGCGCGCACGCGCACGACGCATCAAACAGCAAAACGGTGATCTCGGCATCGTAATTATTGACTACTTGCAGTTGATGAGCTCGCGGGGTCGCGCAGAGAATCGCCAGGTCGAAGTGTCAGAGATGAGCCGCTCGCTCAAGATCCTCGCGCGAGAACTTGAATGCCCCGTTGTGGCGTTGTCGCAACTCTCGAGAAAGCTCGAAGAGCGCGCTGACAAGCGACCAATGATGTCCGACCTTCGTGAGTCTGGTTCATTGGAACAAGACGCCGACGTCGTCTTGTTCTTGTACCGTCCCGAGATCTACGGCGACGTGTCGAATGACATGAAGGCAGACGCCGAGATCATTGTCGGAAAGAACCGTAATGGTCCAACACGTACGGCGCACTTGACGTGGCGCGGTGAATTTGCTCGATTCGACAACGTCGCTGAGGCTCGCGAAATCTAACGTACTCAAGCTTCTACCGTCACACCATTTTCTAAGGCCGATAGAGAATCTCCAGCGTTCTCGAAGCGTTCTCACATGGGATGTTAAAAGTACGTCGGTACCGTCGTAGTTGAGCTACTTGCTCAGCCATTGATTTGGCAACTATTCGCAGTAGGGAGTCATTATGAAGAACACCATTATCAGGGGA
>DATCBX010000126.1:0-6482 GCA_036511635.1 Acidimicrobiales bacterium
AGTTGGAGCATTTGGCTCTTTCATGCATCAGGGTCAGATCTGCATGACCACGGGTCGCCACATCGTTGACGCAAAGATTGTCGATGACTACGCAAGGGTATTAGCCGAGCATGCGAATCACCTTCCCGTTGGCGACCCCAAGACTGGTCAAGTGGCTCTTGGACCACTTATCGACGCGAAACAGCGCGATCGGGTTCACTCAATGGTGACCGAAACTCTCGACGCGGGCGCCACACTTTTGGCGGGTGGAACGTACGAGGAACTGTTCTACCGTCCAACGGTGCTCACGAACGTTAAGACGACCTCGCGTGCGTACTGTGAAGAGGTCTTCGGTCCCGTGGCACCCATCGTGTCGTATACCTCGCTCGACGAAGCCGTCTCGTTAGCGTCGGCTAGTCCCTATGGACTCTCACTTGGCATCTTGTCGAACGACGGTCTGCGAGCGCTGGAACTCGCGAGTCGAATTCCTAGCGGCGCCATTCACATCAACGACCAAACCGTCGGCGATGAAGCAGTTATTCCCTTTGGGGGAACGGGAAACTCAGGTAACGGCTCTCGTATGGGCGGACTCGCCAACCTCGACGCCTACACCGAAACCCAGTGGGTGACCGCACAGAGTGAGTTGCCGGTCTACCCGTTCTAGAGACTGTTGAGATCGACGTAATTTCGCGCTAATACCGTCGACGCTTCTCGTGACGTGACCGCTTGGCGAAGACGTGCCATCTGAACGCCGTTTTCAAAGTCGTCTTCGTAGTTGGGATGCAACATCTGGGTCATGTAGTTAGAGAACTCCTCCGCGCGCCACACTCGCTCGAGACACGTATCGGAATAGGCGTCCAACAATGCGTCGTCGTTCTTCTGGAACTTGGCGAGCAGCGCTCGAGATAAGACGCGAACATCGGCGAGCGCCAAGTTCATCCCCTTGGCACCGGTGGGCGGCACAATGTGCGCAGCGTCACCGGCCAAGAAGAGTCGTCCGTATCGCATAGGTTCGATCACGATGCTCCGCATCGCGGTGATGCCTCGTTCCACTATTGGACCTTGATGTATCTCTGGTAGCTCGTCCGTCGCGAGACGCAGATTAAGTTCGTCCCAGATTCGTTCGTCCGGCCACTGATCCAACGCGTCATCGGGACGCACGCCTAGGTACAGGCGACTGAGCGTCGGTGATCGCATTGAAAAGAGAGCAAAGCCACTTTCGTGTCGGCAGTAAATAATCTCTTCGGCGATCGGCGTCGCCTCAGCCAGGATGCCAAGCCATGAGAAGGGAAACGTCCTTTCGTAGAGCCTGCGGATCGACGACGGAATTGAACGATTGGCGACGCCGAAGCTACCGTCGCACCCCGCCACGTAGTCACACGTAATGCGAGTCAATCCATCATTATCCTCTACCTCCACATAAGGGGCGTCTGAGGTGAGACCCTCTAGAACCTTGACTTCAGACTCAAAGTAGAGCGCGGCGCCGGTGCTGATTCTGATCGCGATCAAATCCTTCACTACCTCTTGTTGACCGTAGACCGTGATGGGTTTTCCGGGGGCGAGTTCGTTCAGCGCAAGGCGATAGGCGCGGCGCTCGAGTCGAAACTCGACACCATGGTGGACGAGTCCTTCGCGTCGCATACGCTCACCCGCGCCTGCCTCCTCGATCAAGTTCGCGATACCGAACTCGATTACGCCCGCGCGAGTTCGCTTCTCGACGTACTCTCGGCTCCGGCGCTCGAGCACAATGTTCTCGATGCCCTCTCGAAGAAGTAGTTGGCCAAGGAGAAGTCCCGCGGGACCGGCGCCAATAATGACGACCTGGGTGCGTAGTTCCTTCAACGACTTCTCCTCGGTCACGACGGCGTAAGTAAACTGTGCCACTTAAGTATTTGAGACTCGACGACGACATAGTGTACTGTTCAGTTAATTAGAAACTATACAAATTCACGAGGCCACGGCAGAGTCGTCAGTACCGCGATCACTTCCTGGAGGGGTACATGGTAGTAGTTGTCCGCAACACGAGACGAACGGATTTAGAACTCGTCGACGCGCTCGGCACGTTTGGCGTGGCCACTATTCATGAAGCACAGGGACGCACGGGGCTCTTCTCCTCGCGGCTTCGCCCCATTTTTCGCCCCGTTCGAGTGGCGGGCAACGCTCTGACCTGCGAAGTTGCACCCGGAGACAACTGGTCGATTCACGTTGCGGTCGAACAGGCGAGACCAGGTGATCTCCTTATCGTTACGCCCACGAGCCCTTGTAACGATGGGTACTTTGGCGAGCTTCTCGCCACGAGTCTCGTAGCTCACGGCGTACGAGGTCTCGTCATCGACGCGGGTGTGCGCGACGTCGCCGAACTCACGACGATGGGCTTTCCGGTGTGGTCAAAGTGCGTGAGCGCTCAAGGCACAGTCAAGGAGACACCCGCCAATGTCCAAACACCCATTGTCTGTGCTGGAGCGTACGTTCGCCCAGGCGACGTCATCGTTGCCGATGACGACGGCGTCGTGGTTGTGCGACGTGAGGACGCCACAGCTATTCGTGACGCCTGCCAAGCGCGCGAGGATAACGAAAACGAAAAGCGCGTTCGCTTAGCCGCCGGTGAGTTAGGCCTCGATATGTACGCCATGCGCGAGAAGCTTGGAGAACGCGGACTTCGCTACATCGATGAGCCGCCTGCGTGAGCTCGCAAAGAGCACTTCGTTGTTTGGTTCTGCGCGGCGGAACCTCGAAAGGTCTCTACTTCCACGCCAAAGATCTCCCGCCAGACGTACGTACGCGTGACGCCGTTTTACTTGCCGCGATGGGGTCGCCCGACGTTCGTGAAATAGACGGAATGGGCGGAGGCCACCCGCTAACCTCAAAAGTCGCGGTTATCCAAAGGTCCGAGCGCAGCGACGCCGACGTTGACTATCTCTTTCTCCAAGTGTGGCCTGATCGGGCTGAAGTGTCGGACAGCCAAAACTGTGGCAATCTGCTCGCTGGCGTGGGACCATTCGCTCTAGAAGAAGGACTGCTGAGCGCGAAGGACGGAATTACGGAAGTTCGCATTTGGATGGAGAACACTCAAACGCTGGCCGTTGCTCGAATCGAGACTCCTGGCGGCATCGTTCGCTACAACGGTGACGCCCACATCGACGGTGTTCCAGGCACCAGTGCGCCAATTCCGATCGAATTTCTGGACGTGGCCGGCTCGACTTGTGGAAGCCTCTTGCCAACGGGTAACGCTGTTGACGTTATTGAAGACGTCCGTGTCACCTGCATCGATAATGGAATGCCCGTGGTCTGTATTAAAGCTGAAGATCTTGGACTAACGGGCTACGAGGAGCCCCTCGAGATTGAAGCGAACGCAGTGGCGTGTGACAAGGTGGAACAGATTCGCCGTAGCGCTGGACCACTGATGAACTTGGGGGATGTATCGACGTCGACGGTTCCCAAGGTGAGTTTGTTAGCGCCGGCAAAAAACGGGGGCGTCGTTATGACGCGAACCTTCATTCCCAAAAAAGTCCACGAGGCAATCGGCGTTTTTGGTGCCGTATCGGTGGCGACCGCCTGCCTCATTCCTGGATCGATCGCGAACGAAGTAGCGGGCGTCACGGGGCCGTTTTCACGAATAACACTTGACGTTGAACACCCCACGGGCTACTTCAGCGTTTCAATGGAAGTGTCCAACGAAAACGGCGAAGTCATCGTCAACTCCGCGGCGCTCCTTCGCACGGCCCGACTCTTAATGCGGGGCGACGTCTTTGTTCCTTCCTCGATTTGGGAGTGCTCGTGATCATCGACTGTCACGGGCACTACACCACAGCACCAGAAGCGCATAGTCGTTGGCGCCGCGACGAAGTTGCCGCCTTTGACGCGGCGGAGCCGCTCCCGCCCTACCCGAGCATTTCCGACGATGAAATTATCGACACAATTGAGAACAACCAACTTCGTCTACTTAGAGAACGCGGCGCGGACATGACAATATTTTCGCCGCGGGCTTCGGCAATGGAGCAGAACGTGGGTGACGAATGCGTCAGTGCCGCGTGGTCCCAGGCTTGCAATGACTTGATCGGGCGAGTGGTTTCGCTTTTTCCCGAGACGTTCGTTGGCGTCTGCCAACTTCCCCAGTCACCGGGATTTCCAATTGAAAATTCGATCAAAGAACTCGAACGATGTGTGATGGAGATGGGCTTCGTGGGTCTGAACCTCAATCCCGACCCAAGTGGCGGATGGTGGAACGGACTCCCCCTCACCGACCCCTCGTGGTACCCGATCTACGAGAAGATGGTGGAGCTTGACGTGCCGGCGATGATTCACGTATCGGCAAGTTGTAACACGAACTTTCACGCCACCGGCGCCTATTACATGAACGCGGACACGACCGCGTTCATGCAACTTCTCCAGGGCGATCTCTTCTCCGTTTTTCCCGATCTTCGCTTCATCATTCCCCACGGTGGTGGTGCGGTCCCCTATCACTGGGGCCGCTATCGCGGACTGGCCGACATGTTAGGTAAACCACCGCTCAAAGAGCACCTCATGAAGAACGTCTATTTTGATACCTGCGTCTATCACCAACCAGGCATCGACCTTCTCTTTGACGTTATTGATATTGACAACGTTCTCTTCGGCTCGGAGATGGTCGGCGCTGTGCGCGGCATCGACTCCGAGACGGGCCACTACTTCGACGACACGAAACGCTACGTCGACGACGCTGCTTTATCGAGCGATGAGCGCGAGCAAGTCTTCTCTGGAAACGTCCGTCGTGTCTTTCCACGTCTCGACGCGTTGCTCAAGACTCGGGGCCTCTAGTGACCACGTTCACTATGGACGCGGACTGGTTGTCGTTCGACCCGAATCCCAGCAAACCCACGTTCCAACTTCCTCGCGGATCCGTTGACGCGCACTGTCACGTCTTTGGACCCGGCGACACGTTCCCCTACGCGCCAGAACGCAAATACACCCCATGTGACGCCGGCAAGCAGCAGTTGTTTCACCTGCGCGATTTTTTGGGCTTCGATAAGAACGTCATCGTCCAAGCAACCTGTCACGGCGCCGACAATGCTGCCATGCTCGACGCCCTGGACTCGTCACACGGTCGCTCTCGAGGCGTCGCGACGCTGTCGCCAGACGCCAGCACCGGTGAGATCGAGGAGATGGATGAACGCGGTGTGCGCGGTGTGCGCTTCAACTACGTTCGTCGTCTAGTTGACCCAGAGCCCGACGAGTACTACTACCGCATTGTCGACAAGATCGCCCCATTGGGCTGGCACGTTGTGATTTACTTTGAAGCCGCGGACCTCGCTGAACGTTGGGGCTTCTTTACTTCGCTTGAGACCCCGGTCATCGTTGATCACATGGGACGACCCGACGTCGCACAGTCGGTTGAAGGTCCCGAGTTTGCCCAGTTTCTGCGTCTCATGCGAGAACACGAGAATTTCTGGTCCAAAGTCACCTGTCCAGAACGCCTCTCACTCTCGGGCCCACCGAACTACAGCGACGCCGTCCCCTTTGCTCGCAGAGTCGTCGAGGAGTTCCCCGATCGGGTACTTTGGGGCACCGATTGGCCCCACCCCAATTTGAAGAACTTCATGCCTGACGACGGGAAGCTCGTTGATTTCATACCCCAGATCGCGACGACAAAAGAACTTCAGCACAAACTACTCGTCGACAACCCCAACCGTCTCTATTGGGAGGAGAATTGAACCATGATCGATAACTCGGAGTTTGACGATATTCCAGGCACCACGGTCTTTACCGCTGAACGATCGCACCAAGGGTTTCATCTCAATCAGTTCTGCATGAGTTTGATGAATCCAGAGAACCGTGAACGATTCAAGCGTGACGAGAGCGCCTTCCTCGACGAGTGGTCCCTCACGAAGGAACAGAAACAAGCAGTGCTCGATCGCGACTACAACGCCATGATCGCCAACGGTGGAAATATCTACTTTCTTGCGAAAATCTTCTCCTCCGACGGCATAAGTTTCCAGGCGGCGGCGGCATCGATGACTGACATGTCAGTTGACGAGTACGCCGCCATGATGCTCCATGGTGGCCGCTCTCCTGAAGGAGTTCGCTCGATAAAGGATGGTCGCTGACTATGGCTCGCATCAGCGCCGGCGTCACCACCAGTCACGTGCCCGCTATAGGCGCCGCGCTGGACCTTGGCAAGACCGACACGGAATACTGGGCTCCGCTCTTTGCCGGCTACGAATGGTCGAAGCAGTGGATTGCCAACGAGCGACCCGACGTCATTGTGCTCGTCTATAACGATCACGCGTCTGCCTTCTCGCTCGAGATAATTCCCACCTTCGCGATTGGTTGCGCGGACGAGTTTCTCATCGCCGACGAAGGGTACGGACCTCGACCAGTTCCCACCGTCATTGGCCATCCCGGTCTGGCGTGCCACATGGCCCAGTCGCTCATTCTCGACGAGTTTGACATGACCGTCATCAATCAGATGAAAGTCGACCACGGCCTCACCGTACCGCTGTCTCTGATGTTCGGACAACCCGACG
>DATCBX010000127.1:0-2732 GCA_036511635.1 Acidimicrobiales bacterium
TGAGCGACGACGTTGTAGAGAACGAGTCGGTGGCGTCGTCAGTTGATGGCGCCACCGAGGCGTTCGACGCTCGCAGCGACGCCGAACGTCAACGAGACGACTACCTCGACGCGCTCCAGCGTCTCCAAGCTGATTTCGAGAACTACAAGAAGCGCGTCGTGCGCTCCTCTGAAGACGCGGCGACGCGTTCGGCGGGCGACATTGTCGCAAAACTTTTGCCCGTTCTTGACGCCTTCGACTACGCCCAAGCGCACTTCGCTGACGCGTCCGGCCCTGAGGCCGAAGCGCTCAGTCAAGCGCGCGCTCTGATGCTCGACGCTCTCAGTAAAGAGGGGCTCGAGCGCATCGATATTGTCGGAACCGTTTTTGATCCTCAAGTGCACGACGCGGTCGCGCACGTTGAGAGCGACGACGCGACGGGCGAACCAGTGGTCGATGAAGTACTACGGGCCGGGTACCGGTGGAAGGGCGTTGTCTTGCGTCCAGCCATGGTCAAAGTCAGGGGATAGTGAGTTGCAATGGCCGAACGTGAGTGGTTCGACAAGGACTACTACAAGGTCTTAGGTCTCACGTCGAGTGCGACCGATAAAGAGATAACACGGGCGTATCGCAAGCTCGCCAAGCAGCTGCACCCCGACACGCACCCCGGTTCGGAAGAGAAGTTCAAGGAGGTATCGGTTGCCTACGACGTGCTGGGCGATGACACCAAGCGCAAGGAGTACGACGAGGTTCGCCGACTCGGTCCTGCGGCGAGCGGCGTTGGTGGGAACACCTCTGGGGGCTTCAACTTTCAGACCGGTGACTTCTCAGACTTAGGTGACGTCTTTGGCGGTCTCTTTGGTGGCGCTCGTCGCCAACGTGCGCAGCGTGGCGCGGACCTCGAAACGGCGTTGCACCTCAGTTTTCGAGACGCCGTCATGGGCGTGACGACAACGGTCAATCTACCGAGCAACGAAGGGTGCCACACCTGCAAAGGCACGGGCGGAGCGCCGGGTAGTGAGTTCATCACGTGCGCGCGCTGTCAAGGGCGAGGCGTCATTAACGACGACCAAGGTCCTTTCGCGATGTCGAGTGTCTGTCCGATCTGTCAAGGACGCGGTGGACGATTCGCCACGCCCTGTCCCACCTGTCACGGCACGGGTCGTGAACCGTCATCACGGCGGGTCAACGTTCGCATTCCCCCCGGTGTCATAGACGGACAACGAATCCGCTTGAAGGGCAAAGGCAATCCCGGCGCCCACGGTGGCCCGGCTGGCGATCTCTTCGTCGACGTCCACGTCGCGCCCGATTCGCGTTTCGAGCGTCGTGGTCGACACGTCACCACCAACGTCAAAGTTCCTCTCACGCAGGTCCTGCTCGGCACCACCGTCGACGTACCCACGCTCGATGACCCGGTGACGCTCAAAATTCCTGCCGGTACCCAACCTGGTACGACGATGCGCGTAAAGGGTCGAGGTGTGCCCGCGAGGGGCAAGAACGCCCTTGGTGATCTCTTAGTTACCGTGATCGTCGCGGTGCCAAAGAAGTTGACGAAACATCAACGAGCACTCGTCGAACAACTCGCCACGGCCCTGAATGAAGGTGAAGAGGTAGCCAATGACTGATCGCCCAGAACTTCACGCCGTCTACGTCATTTCGGTCTTTGCCGAGCTCGCTGGCGTGCACCCTCAGACACTTCGCAACTACGAACGAGGCGGTCTCTTAAGCCCCAAGCGTACCAGCGGGGGATCTCGTCGATTCTCTGACGAAGACCTGGCGGCGTTGCGCAGAATTCAAGAGTTGACCAGCGAAGGCGTCAATCTTGAAGGCGTGAAGCGCGTTATGGCCCTCGAAGCTGAGTTGACGCAGGCCAAAGAGGCGCTGGGCGTTCTCTTGGAAGAATCGCGGGTCAGTATTGAGCAGACGCATCGTCAGTACCGACGCGACTTGGTCCCGGTGTCGAATTCACTGGCACTTATCATCGAATCCCAGCGTCGTCAGCGCGGCGCACGCTAAGAGTTCATTTGCGTCGCCACGTTCGGCGACGAAAGGCGTTTTTCCCTACGGTAGACTTGGCACGCAACGAGGCCATCTCGGAGGAGTCAAGTGCCCGCAACCGTCGTAGTCGGAACCCAGTGGGGTGACGAGGGCAAAGGTAGGACGGTAGACCTACTGGCTCGTGAAATGGACCTGGTCGTTCGCTACCAAGGTGGCCATAACGCAGGTCACCGCATCGTCGTTGACGGTGAGTCTTTCGCCCTCCAGCTCATTCCTTCGGGCGTTCTCTACCCTCACATCGTCCCGGTCATTGGTAACGGGGTCGTCGTCGATCCCGCGGTCTTGCTCGCGGAGTACGACGCGCTCAGTGCGCGCGGCGTCGATCCCTCCAGACTCGTCGTCTCGGGTAACGCGCATCTGATTATGCCCTACCACCAGGAGTTAGACCGACTCACGGAGCGCTTTTTAGGCAAGAACGCGTTAGGAACCACCAAGCGCGGCATCGGTCCGGCCTACGCCGATAAGTCGTCGCGAGTGGGACTTCGTGTGCAGGACTTGCTCGATCCAAAAATCTTTCGCGAGAAGCTCGACTTGGTGTTGAAAGAGAAGAACTTGGTACTCACCAAGATCTACAACCGTCCCGCGTTTTCGGCAAAGGACATCGCGGAGAAGTACCTCGACGAGATGGCGCCACGCATCGCGCCCATGATCGGCGACACGGTGACGATCGTGCACGACGCGCTCGCTCTCGAAAA
>DATCBX010000128.1:0-3592 GCA_036511635.1 Acidimicrobiales bacterium
GTTCCCGCCGGCCAGTAGGCGGAGCAGGCTTCTCCCGTAATCGTGCGCCACGGAAACACCGCACCCTTGAGACCGAGATACGTCGCTCGCGTCTTCGCCATTGAAAGCGTGTCGTGGCGCCACGTCAGCGCGTGCGCGACGGCTTCTGGCATCGTGTACGTCAGCACGGACAGCACAAAGGTCTCACTATCCCAGAACGTGTGTCCGTCGTAACCGGTGCCGGTCAAACCTTTGGCGGGAATCGCTCGCCGTTCAGCGCGAGCTCCCGACTGCAGGACATGAAAGAGTGAAAAGCGTAGAGCTTGCTGAATTTCGTCGTCGCCGTCGATTTCGACGTCAGCCCTATCCCAAAAATCTCTCAGGAACTGGCGCTGCTCCACCAGTAGTCCTTCCCATCCGGTACATAAAGCACCGACCAGAGCGGCGTCAACTTGGTCGCGCAGCGCCTTCTTCGATCGTACGGCCGACCATCCGTAGGTGACGTACTTAACGACCGTCAGGCGCTCGCCGGGTTTGAGCGTGACGGCGATCGTCACGCGACCGAGATCTTCGAAGCATTCAGCGACAACTTCCGTTGAGGGAGGGCCTTCCACCACGTGGTCCATCGCGGCCGCCACGGTGAGCTCGCTGCTGTTCGTACGGTGTACGAGCTCGCAACGAGCTCCCTCATTGTCGTGGTCAACCGCTTGCCACGGATTCTTGAGCACAGCGGAAGCTCGGGGATCACCGTTCGGAGGTGGAGGCGGTTCGTTCACGACCAATTCGGATTGAACCACGAGACGCACCTCGTGGTCTATGGCTTCAATCTCGTAATGGATAGCCGCCACCGAACGCTGGACCAGCGACACCAGGCGCGTGGACGTTATCCGAATCCTTCGACCAGACGGTGACGACCATTCGACTCGACGCCGTAGGACGCCAGCGCGAAAGTCCAAGACCCGTTCATGATTGTGCAACTCGCCGTAGCGAACATCGAACGGTTCGTCATCGACCAAGAGTCGAATCACCTTTCCGTCAGTGACGTTGATCATGACCTGATCTCGTTCGGGGTAGCCGTAGCCGACTTCGGCGTAGGGCAGCGGCCGTAGTTCGTGCACGCCGTTTAGATACGAGCCTGAAAGACCATAGGGATCTCCTTCATCGAGGTTGCCTCGCCAGCCAATATGTCCGTTGGACAACGCGAAGAGTGATTCGGTCTGAGCCAGGATGTCGAGGTCCAATTCAGTTTCACGTAGGCACCATGGTTCGACGGTAAAGAACGGATGTTGAATCACGTGCGAACTCGACGTCTCAAGTGACGAACAACCGATCGGTGACGCTCGCTGTGAGAGCTGCACTCTCTCGCTAAATCACTCACTAGGAGTTCTGTGAGCGTCAAACTCACGTGAGCAACATCGAACGACGTGGGATGCAAACTGAGATGAGCCCACTCGAGCGCAAGATTCCATCGAGGCTGGCGTCGGCGCCCATTGGCTGGCGTTGCTCGGCAGTCCACGCACGACGCCGCATCCACCACTGCAGAGTCAACTGACAAAACATGCGTCCGATTCCCACTGCTCGCGTCCCTTACTAATTGTCAGGCGAGAAGGATGCGGAGTCTGGACGTCCCGACTCTCATTCTAACGTATTCATTTCGCTGTGGCACTGAAAGACTGTGGGCTCAGACTTGAAGCTTGCCAACTCATCTACGCCGAGCCGACGCGCCACGAGATGCGACCTGAGTCAACGACGCCAATGAGTGACTCTGGAACTTCTCCAGAGTTCGTCTCTTCGTGCACAGTGTCCCTCCAGCGGCTCTTGTCGAGGCGCGTCAGTCCCGCCGGGCTTCGACCTTCAAGGTCAACTTGCTATGCGATGAATGGGAACACGCAGTGATCTCCCAATTCGGAACTGTATTGAATATTCACAAACATCATACGGAACGAATCACTAGACAAATACGGTCTCAGTAGACGAGGCGGAAGATTCGCCAGAACCCGGCGATCGTCGAGGCACTAATCAGTCTATTTTGTCCAAGGATTTATTCTCCGGTCGGAATTTCTTGACGTCGGCACTCGCGCGATAACCCACACGGCGCATATCGGATTGGCTGAGTTAATTTAGTGCCCGTGGAGTGCCAAAACGACTTGGGCCCGCAAGAGAGTCCAATTGGAGTGCCGCTTGACCAGCGTTATTACCCGACCATGTTGATGCGTCATCCACCCTTCCAAGCTGAGAACGCGGGAACAATTCTCGTCATTTGGTCCAAGAGGGCTACGCCCCAGTGACTGGACCACGTCGTGATGCGCACAGGATACGCTAAAGGCCCTCAAGCGACGGTCACGGATTCTCAGCACAACCTCAGCACAACATTTTCGAATAACAGTCGCGAATAGTGGGTACAGCTGAGCATCGCAACGACGCCATTTCGCTTCAACTTGCGGTAAATCAAAGTGGTCACACCGTTTTGGGATGCGTTTGGACTTTGGGCTTCTTCTTTTAGGAAACCGATGCTCTATCCCCTGAGCTACGGGAGCTACGCCCACCTACTCCATGTCTTTCGACGGGGTGCAAAAATGGTAACGCGACAGTCTTATGGTCGAGGCTGACTTGTCGAGTGCCCTGCTGGCAACGAGAATTGGGTGCACGAATATCTTGAGGCGGATGATTCGACCAAGGGTCACGACGCGCTCGGCGTCGGCATAATGTTGACAGGTTCTGTGACGCCTCAAAGTAACTTCGGTGTCAGTTCACGGAATTCACGAATGTCGAAATTGATCTTTCACCTAACTAGGATTCGGCCTTCAAGAGGTCGGCTATCAAGCTCCGAACGCGTCTTTCAACATCATCACGAATCGGACGGACGTCGTCGATTACTTTGCCAGCCGGGTCGGTCAACTCCCAGTCGAGGTACCGTTTGCCGGGGTACACGGGACAAGCGTCGCCGCAGCCCATCGTGACGACGACGTCGGCGCTTCGGCCCATTTCGTCGGTCAACTTGCGCGGAGTCTCGTCGGATATGTCGATACCCTTCTCCAGCATTACGGCCACCACCGCGGAATTCAACGTCTCTCCCGGAGCGGAACCAGCCGAGTGAATGACGACGCGGTCGCCGCCGATCTCGCGGGCGAACGCGGCAGCCATCTGCGACCGCCCAGCATTGTGCACGCAAAGGAAGAGAATTTCGGGACGGTCTTTCATGAAGCCACCTCAACGGCGGTATCCGAAGCGTAAAATCGACGCTTCGCCCACAGCGATACGTAAACCAGCCCAACAAGTACTGGCACCTCAATAAGAGGTCCGACCACGCCGGCTAACGCTTCGCCACTCGTGACGCCAAAGACGCCAATGGCAACGGCAATTGCCAACTCGAAGTTATTGCCCGCAGCGGTAAAGGCCAAGGTTGCGGTCCGGTCGTAGGGAAGGCCAAGGGCTCTCCCGAGTGCGAATGACCCGAACCACATGATCGCGAAATAACACAACAGCGGCACCGCGATACGCGCCACGTCACCCGGACGCGCGGTGATGGTGTGACCCTGAAGAGCGAAGAGGATAACGATGGTGAAAAGTAGGCCGTAGAGAGCGAAGGGGCCAAGGCGCGGCATCAGTTTGG
>DATCBX010000129.1:0-10047 GCA_036511635.1 Acidimicrobiales bacterium
TCAACGGTGACGTCACTGGACGTCTCACTCGTGCGCTCTGGGCGCTGCTTTTGGATTCGCTCTCGTTCACTCATACTTCTGTTCTACCTGTCTAGTGCTTGAAGAAGTTCACTTGCCGTCGTACTTGTTTCTAGCAACTCAGCAGTGAGTGCGTGGGTACCCCTCAAAGGATCAAGCATTGGTACGCGTTGGAGCGGTCCTTCGCCTAAATCGAAGACGACCGAATCCCAATTCGCCGCAACGATTTGGTCAGGATATCTAGAAACGCATTGACCTCGGAAATACGCTCGGGTACTGCGTGGTGGATTGTGAACGGCTTCACGAACATCGTTTTCGTTATGGAGTTGACGCAGTCCCACTCGTTGAGCGAGCGAGTGGCTCGGGCGAAGATCGTGATATTGCAAGTCAATCGCGCGCAACTTCGCGTCGTGATCTTCAAGATCGTGACGTACTTTGAATCCATTGACGACGCGCAGTTTGGCCACCCAATCAACCCGGTCGGCCACAGCATCACGATCGTCAAGAACGCCGTCGAGCATCTCGCGCCACTGGGTCAAGATGAGCTCCACTTCATCGACTTCGCCAACCGCGCTTGCACCACCGCGGTTGACGTAGTTCCGGGCAATGTTCCACAACTCGTCTTGGTAATCCCAGGCGCTTCGCGTCATACCGTCGTCGCAGGCCACCGACTGGCGAAGCGTGAGGTCAGTGGCGAAAAAGCGCACCGCCTGCACGGGTGATTTCGGCATCGCCGGGAATATTCCCACCCCCGACTCTTCTAACGCCGCCAATAGCAACGCGGTTGATCCAAGTTTGACGAACGTCGCGTACTGGCTCATATTGGCGTCGCCAATGATGACGTGAAGGCGACGGAAGCGTTCAGCGTCGCTGTGGGGTTCATCGCGAGTATTGATGATTGGACGTTTCAACGTGGTCTCGAGTCCTACGACCTCTTCGAAGAACTCAGCACGCTGAGAGAGCTGAAAGGCGGGATTCACGTCGATGCCGGCATCGGTCTCAGCACCCACTTTTCCTGCGCCGACGACAATTTGGCGGGAGACGAAGTGGGGCACCATCGCGCGAATGAGGTGAGCGAACTCGACGTCGCGACGTACGAGGTAGTTCTCGTGTGTACCGTACGAATTGCCCTTTCCATCGGAGTTGTTTTTGTACAACGTGATTGCTTGGTGTGGTGCGAGGCGATTGTTGGCACTTCCCAAGGCGCGGCGCATAATGTCCTCGCCCGCCACGTCGTAGAGCGTTGCTTCACGAGGGGTTCGGCACTCGGGTGAGGAGTACTCGGGATGGGCGTGATCAACGTAGAGTCGCGCGCCGTTAGTTAACACGGTGTTCGCTAAATGCGTCTCAACAATTGGAGCGAAGGACGTGAGATCAACGCGACCACGCGCGTCCATGTCGGGCGTCTCGCCATCAAAATCCCAGTTGGTTCGCGTACGACCTTCCTGGGCGTACGCGTTGACAATAATGCTTGACGAGACGATCGGATCAGCTTCAGGACCTCCGGCGATGCCGTACTCAGTCTCGATGCCGAGAACCTTCGCAATCGCTCCGGACTTAGAGATACTGGCCCGTGCCTACATGTTGGATCGAGCGTCCACCCTTCTCATCGTCTTCCTCGCGATTAATGAGTGTGCGTATGAAGATGATCCGCTCGCCCTTCTTGCCCGAAATTCTCGCCCAGTCGTCGGGATTGGTCGTGTTCGGCAGATCCTCGTTCTCGCGGAACTCTTGGCGAATGGCGGCAAAGAGATCCTCTTTGCGAAGTCCTCGTCCTTCGAGCGCGATTTCACGCTTGACGGCCATCTTCTTGGCACGACGAACAATGTTTTCGATCATCGCTCCCGAAGCGAAGTCCTTGAAGTAGAGAATCTCCTTGTCGCCACCCTGGTAGGTGACTTCGAGAAAACGATTCTCGTCATCAATCCGGTACATATTGGTGACGGTCTCTTCGATAATCGACTGAACCGCCTTCGCCCGGTCTCCCCCACCGATCTCACGCACCGTGGCCTCATCAAGTGGCAGTTCGGTGTGCAGGTAGCGCTGGAAGATCTGAGCAGCCGCTTCGGCGTTGGGTCGTTCAATCTTGATCTTGACGTCGAGTCGCCCAGGACGAAGGATCGCGGGGTCGATCAAGTCTTCTCTATTCGTGGCACCGATAACGATCACGTCGCGAAGTGACTCAACGCCATCGATCTCGGCCAGCAACTGGGGAACGACGGTCGATTCCATGTCTGAGCTGATTCCGGTACCGCGAGTTCGAAAGAGTGAGTCCATTTCGTCAAAGAAGACAATGACGGGCACTCCTTCTTCGGCCTTCTCTCGGGCGCGCTGGAAGACAACACGAATCTGGCGCTCGGTTTCACCGACGTATTTGTTCAACAACTCAGGACCTTTGATATTCAAGAAGTACGAGCGAACGTTGCGATTCCCGGTCAGTTCGGCAACCTTTTGGGACAGTGAATTCGCAACCGCTTTAGCGATCAGCGTTTTTCCACATCCGGGAGGCCCGTAGAGCAGAATGCCTTTCGGCGCGGGAAGGTCGTAATCGTTGAAGAGCGCACGGTGCAGGTACGGCAGCTCTACGGCGTCGGTAATCGCCTCGATCTGGGCGTCTAGTCCTCCGACGTCGGCGTAACTGATGTCAGGAACCTCTTCGAGAATCAACTCCTCGGCCTCTTGGCGGGTGAGCTTCTCGGTCAACATGTTCGAACGAAGGTCCAGAAGCAGCGCGTCGCCACTGCGCAATTTCACCGAACGCAAGGCTTCGGCGAGTTCGACAACCCGCTCTTCGTCAGCTCGCCCGTAGACCAGTACGCGACGCTCGTCGAGCACCTCTTTGACGGTGACAACTTCACCTTGTCCATCAGAGTCGCGCACGCCAATAACCGTGAACGATTCATTTAGTACTACTTCGTCACCGCGAGCAATGTGAGCGGGATCGAGTCCGGGGTGCAACGCCACGCGCATCTTTCGACCCGAGGCGAAAATGTCAACGGAACCGTCATCGTTAAAGCCCGTGAACGTGCCGTAGACCGCCGGCGGCTGCGTGAGTTTTTCTACCTCGTCACGCAGTGCAGCAATCTGATCACGCGTTTGTTGGATGCTGATTGTCAGCTTTTCGTTGTTCGAGCGACTCTGAGAGAGTTGGCCTCTCGATTCGAGGAGCTTTTCCTCGAGCAGTTCGATCCTGCGCAAGGCGTGTTCGAGGTCGCTCAGTGTCACGTCGCGAGGTGTAATCGCGCCGATTGCATCGTCATGTTCGCCATTCGTAGATTCGTTAGATCCAGGGAAACGGTCCATATCGCCACCCTAGGGGAGTAGAGCGCTCACGAGAAGGTCATGACAAGCGTGTAACCCCTACTAGAGTGGCTAGACGTAATTGACCAAGGAGGACAAGAAGATGAAGGTTTGGATTGACCAAGACCTCTGCACCGGCGACGGACTCTGCGAAGAGATTTGTCCTTCGGTCTTTACCCTCCTCGATGACGGTCTCGCCTACGTAAAGCAAGGCACCGACGTCAAGAGCAGCCCTGGCGGTGCCGAGGGCGTCGCGGAAGTACCTGCTGAGTTCGAAGACGCTGTCATTGAGGCTTCTGAAGAGTGCCCCGGCGAGTGCATCTTCATCGAGCGCAACTAGTCGCTCTCGACGCGCCTCACGAGGCGTCGCGCTGAAGTCAAAAACCCGGTGTGCGCCACCATTCGATGATCGGGACGAACTGATCGCCCGTCAATGTGCCAGGTTCGCCTGAGTATCTCGACCGTCTCCTCTAATCCAAAAGAGTGATGGTGCAGTGCTTCACGCACTAACTGTGTCTGATTGATCGTTGGCAAATACGCGAGAAAAATTCCCCCGGGTCGTAGCGCTCCTTCGGCGTGCTTAACAACGTCCCACGGTTCGGGCATGTCCAAGATGACGCGGTCGAGATCGACTTCGTCAATGCCTTCAGTGACGTCACGAATCTTTACGTCGTAGTCAACGTCCGGGCCCAACATGTCGTGGACGTTTTTAATGGCGTGTTGGGCGAAATCTTCACGAATCTCGTACGCAGTGATACTCGCGCCGGCCCTCAGGAGTGTCATCGATAAGGCGCCAGAGCCCACACCCGCTTCGAGTACTCGCATGCCGGGGCCAATATCGGCCTGCATGAGAATCGCGCCTAAGTCTTTGGGGTAGATGACCTGTGCACCGCGCGGCATCTTGAGAACCACGTCAGAGAGGGTAGGTCGCAGCACCAAAAACGATCGTTCGGTACTCGATTTGATCAACGAGCCTTCAAGCGCGCCAATGACGTCGTCGTGTTGAACAATGCCGGCGTGTGTGTGAAACGCTGATCCTTCTTTGAGCGACACGAGATAGTGCCGGTCCTTGGCGTCGATGAGCAGAACGCGTTCGCCTGTGATCAACGTGGCGTTGCTCATTTGCTTTCTCGTTTTGCCCGCTTGGCGGCCTTGGCTGCTTTGGCCGAGCGAGAGTTAAAGAAGCGAAGAAGCACGATGGCGAAAGCTATCGACAACCATTTTGGTGACTTCTGCGCGACGGCTCGACCCAATGAGGCCGCCGTTGCAATACGAAAGAGACGTTTTAACACTTAGTGCTTCTTGCGGGCACGTCGACCGCGAATCCAGCCCCAGAAGTAGCCGGTGACCATACCGCCCAGCCCGACTGCCGCCACGGTTGGTTTTGCCGACGTCATGGAGCCACCCATCTGGGCTTGCTCGGGCAGAATCGAACGAAGCGATGCTTCGAGCTCGCGCCTGGTGTGTGAGGGCTCGCTCACTTTGACACCTTGAGTCGGCGCTTCGCGGTACCACTCGCGATGCGCCACGCCGTCAGAGCGATAACGATTAGCGCGAGGACGGCGACGATGACGTAGGGCAGCCAGGAAAGCGAACCATTGAGCACTGGAAACTGCCACTGCAAGTAGCGCAATGAGGCGAATAGTAACAGGACCGCACCAAAACCAACGAAGAGGCTTCCGAGTGTTCCCCAGATAACAAATCGACCAAGATCCTTGATTGGCTTGATGGTCTCTTCTTTGAGGTAACGAATGGCGATACCGCGCAGTTCTTCGAAATCTCGCTGCAACGAGGCTCCTCGAAGGAACTTGCGCCACGACGAATTCTTCACGAACTAAGCCTACTCAGTGCGTTCCTTGACGAGGTAGGTAGAGCTCGCGGTGGCAATGAGTCGCTCCTCGACGTCGAAAATCTTGGCCTCGAGAAAGGAAATCACCTTTCCAGGCTTTAACACCGTCGCGACACAGGTCAATTCGTCGCCGGCTTTCACCGGGCGAAGAAACGAGATCTTCATCTCAGTATTCGCAACAATGACCTTTCTATCCCCCACGACAGTGACCGCGGATGCACCCATCGCTGAGTCGAGCATCGCGGCTAAGAAACCGCCCTGGACAACGCCCGCGGGATTGAGAAATCGCTCATCAACGCGGGCCCGCCAGACTGTTCGACCCGGGACCGACTTGTCGACGCACGTCAGACCAAGTGTCAGATCGCAGTTCGGAGGAATCTGGAGCGCCACGTGGCGAGGTTAGTCGTGTGCTTCTGCACTCCTGGGCAAACCTTTTCGGTACTGTCTAGGAATGGTTGACTCCCTTTACCCCGGCGCTAGTGACTTAGAAGGTCGCACGATTCGCGAAATCGTCGCCGTGGCGATGGACGCTCCCGCCAAAGCCAAATCGGGCCACAGCGGCACGGCAATGGCGTTAGCGCCACTGGCCGTGATGCTCTGGGCGCGCGTTATGCGTCACGACCCCACCGATCCCAAGTGGAGTGACCGTGACCGTTTCATATTGAGTAACGGCCACGCGTCGATTCTTCAGTACGCCCTGGCGCACGCTTTTGGCTACGACCTCTCGGTCGAAGATATGCAACACTTTCGCCAGCCACACTCGCGCACGCCCGGTCACCCCGAGCGTGGTGTGGCGCCAACCGTCGAAGTCACGACGGGCCCTCTCGGACAGGGCATGGCGAACAGCGTTGGCATGGCGATCGCCGAGCGCATCCTAAGAAGTGACTACGGCGAAGATTTGGTGAATCACCGTACCTGGGTGTTTGCTGGTGACGGATGTTTCGAAGAAGGCATCAGTCACGAATCCGCTTCACTGGCTGGTTCGCTCGGCCTCGACCGTCTTACGGTCTTTTACGACGACAATCACATCACGATTGATGGCCCCACGGAACTCGCGTTGCACGACGACCCAGCCGAACGCTTCGCGGCGTACGGTTGGCACGTCATAAACGTTGGCGAGCACGCGAATGAACTGGACGTCCTCGAAGAGGCCGTACGTGCCGCGATTGCCGAGACCTCGCGCCCAACGCTGATCATCGTTCGCTCACACATTGGCTTTCCATCTCCTGAGATGATGGACCGCCGAGAAGCTCACGGCAACCCTTTCAGCGCTGAGGCCATCACGAAAGCCAAGGAGATTCTCGGCGTCCCCGACGAAGCCTTCCACTTTGATCCAGAACTCCCCCGCGAGATGGTGGAACTCGTCAGTCCCCAGCGTGCTGAGCGCGTGGCGTGGGAGGCGCGCGTCATGGCCGCGGGCGCCAAAGGTGCGCAACTACTCGAACAACTCGACACCAACGGTGCCGCGAAGATAGCGACTCGACCCGAACCATTTGCCCCGGGATCGAAGGTCGCGACGCGTAAGGGCATGCAGCGAGCAATGGACGCGTTCGCGCCTCAAACGCCTGGTCTTACCGCCGGGTCGGCTGACTTGACCGAGAACACTGGCGTCGAGCTGAAGGCTTCTCTGCCCCAGGGAGCGGCCAATCCTGGAGGCCGGCAGATTCACTACGGCATTCGAGAGTTCGCCATGAGCGCCTCACTCGTGGGCCAGGCACATCATGGAGGTCTTCGCCCTGCCGGCTCCACCTTCTTTGTCTTTAGTGACTACGCGCGCGGTGCGGTACGCCTTGCCGCACTCAGCGAAGCGGGCGTGCTTTTTGTCTACACCCACGACTCCATCGGCGTTGGCGAAGATGGCCCAACGCATGAACCCGTCGAACACCTCATGTCACTGCGCGCGATGCCCAATTTGCACGTCGTTCGACCAAGTGACGCCAACGAGACGATCGATTTGGTTGAGCAGTTTTTGACGGCGAAAGAGCCTCACACGACCGCGTTAATCCTGTCGCGACAAGACATGCCCGTTTTTAACGAGGCCGACGGTGCCGCGAGCGCGAAGGGCGCGCGCAAGGGCGGTTACGTTGTTCGTGAATCTGACGACGCCGTCTTCACTTTGGTCGCCACTGGTTCTGAAGTTGGGCTCTGTCTTAGTGCGGCCGATGAACTATCGGCCAAGGGCATCGTCACGCGGGTGGTTGCTCTGCCGTGTTGGCGCTGCTTTGATGCTCAGCCTCGTGAGTACCGCGATCAAGTGCTTCGACGCTCGACGCGTTCGGTAGCCATTGAAGCCGGCGCGACTCTGGGTTGGGCGAACTACGTCGACGATTCAATAGGCATTGACTCATTTGGTCTCTCGGCGCCCGCCAGTTTCATCTTTGACTACTTCAATATTGTTCCAGCGACGGTTGTAGCGCACGTCGAACGAGCCCTGAGTGAGGGAAAATGACCAATCTGACCGACCTGTACAACGACTACGGCCAAAGCCCATGGATTGACAACATTCGCCGAGATTGGCTGAACGACGGAACGCTCAAGAATTTCGTTAACGAGGGCGTTCGTGGACTCACCTCTAATCCGTCAATCTTTGCCAAGGCCCTCGCTACGTCGTCCGCTTACGACGAACTCATCGCCGCGTCAAGCGACACCAATCCAGAAGAACTCTTTGAGACGTTGGCCGTCGAGGACGTGCGTGACGCCTGTGACGTACTTGCCAGTGTGTACGAAAGTTCTCTCGCTGACTTTGCCTCGGGAAGCCGCCGGTATCACGATGGTTTCGTCTCATTGGAAGTGTCACCGCGGCTGGCTCGTGACACTGAAGGTACGATCGCCGCCGCCAAGAGACTCTCCGCGCGTGTTGGCCGTGACAACCTACTCATCAAGATTCCAGCGACCAAAGAGGGTCTACCGGCTATTCGCGCAGTCCTCGGCGCCGGTATCAGCGTCAACGTTACGTTGATCTTCTCTCTCGAGCGTTACGACGAGGTCATTACGGCCTGGGCTCTCGGTCTGAAGGACGCCTACGACGCCGGTCACGATATTGGCTCCATCGCCAGCGTGGCCTCGTTCTTTGTGTCGCGCGTTGACGTGGCCGTTGACGCGTTGCTGCCCGAAGGTGATCCCCGACGTGGCACGACGGCGAACGCGCAGGTTGCCGCAGCGTTCGTCTTGTTTAATCAACGCGTATCGGGCGAGGACGTTAAATCGCTATTGAGCCAGGGCGCTCAGATTCAACGTCCCCTCTGGGCTTCAACTTCAACGAAGAATCCAACGTACGACGATCTCCTTTATGTCAACGCCATTGTCGCGAACGAAACGGTCAACACAATGCCTGACGGAACGTTGGCCGACGTTCTCGATCACGCTGACTTTTCGGCGTCAAATCTCTTGAGTAAGGAGAAGTGTCACGAGACGGCGGACTTACTTAAGAATCTCGAGCCCGACGTGTCGCTCGCTGCCGTTACCGAACAACTTGAAATTGACGGCGTCGCTGCTTTTAGCAAGTCCTACGAAGAGCTTCTGGCCACCGTGTCGTCAAAGATGAACGGCGCGCACTGATGCACGCGAACTTCCGCTCAGATATCTGATCTCGGGTCCTAGGATGCTCCCATGACGACGCTACGAGGGCCTGACACGTTGAGCGATCTTGTGAACGCCTCTTCAACTTCGCTCGCTCACACGGCGTATCAACATGCCCGTAACGCGCACGGTTACGTCGTTACCTACTCCCCCAAAGTCTTCATTCCTCTCACAAAACTCTGTCGAGATCGCTGCGGGTACTGCACGTTTGCTCAGGCTCCCGCTCACGTTGCTGCGCCGTATCTAAGCCTGGACGAAGTCATGGCTATCGCCAAAGCGGGAGAGGACGCAGGTTGCACTGAGGCGCTCTTCACTCTCGGCGAACGTCCCGAACTTCGCTACGACGAAGCGGCAAGGTGGCTCGCTGCTCGCGGTTACCACTCAACCGTTGACTACGTCGCTACCGCCGCGCAGATGGTCCTCGAAAGCACTGGACTTCTTCCTCACGCGAACGCGGGTGCGCTGTATCGGCACGAACTCGAACAACTGAGAAGCGTAAGTGCGTCCCAGGGAATGATGCTCGAGACGCTCTCTGAGGTGCCAGCACACCGCCTCGCGCCCGATAAGGAGCCGCAACGTCGTCTCGACACGCTGCGATGGGCCGGAGAGCTCAAGATTCCCTTTACAACCGGACTCTTGGTCGGCATTGGTGAAACGCGCGAAGACCGCATCGAGACCCTTCAAGCCATCGCCACCTCGCACGAAGAGTTTGGCCACGTGCAAGAAGTCATTATCCAGAACTTCTTGCCGAAGCCCCGCACCGCAATGGCGCAACATCCTGCAGCGAGCGACGAAGAGTTCCATTGGACGATCGCGGTGGCACGACTTCTTCTGCCCGACGACGTCCATCTTCAAGCACCTCCCAACCTCAGTGACGATCCAACGCGTCTCCTCGAGTTTGGCATTGATGACTTTGGCGGTATTTCGCCGGTCACCGCCGATCACGTCAACCCTGAACGAGCGTGGCCCGCCGTGGCAACTCTTGGGGATGAGTGCGAAGCCCGCGGATTTCACCTCACGCCACGACTCACCGTCTATCCCGAGTTCATTGGCGATCGCTTGGATTTCTTGGACGAGAAGGTTCGACCGTATGTCCTCGCCCACGCCGACGCGCACTCTCTCGCGCGAAACGACGCGTGGTACTCAGGTACTGAAAACACGCCACCAGCGCCACCGACGTCAAAAACGCGTACGACCGAGGTGATCTCGCTTCTTTCGCGTTACGTGCCGGGTTATGACTTCGACGCCCGTGAACTAGTTACGCTCTTCAATGCTCGTAACGGTGACTACAACGCCGTTGT
>DATCBX010000130.1:0-2579 GCA_036511635.1 Acidimicrobiales bacterium
GTGGCGCAACTGCGTCTCAAGATTCGACGGCAGCGACGTAGGCCAAGGGAACAGTCTCGGGTTGAGTCGAATGAAAACGATCGTGGCACCTCTACCGCAGACGATGAGAACTAAGTAGAGGGAACAAAGCATCGTGAGGAGCTGTTGGACGAGGCGCTCGTCGGTTGTACGAAACGAGGCGTGCGAGTAAATATTGCTTCGATTGCTGGTGTTTCTAAGAAAATTACGAGTAACTTCACGAATGTGCCTCCTTAATTTCTTGATAAGGGTGGTACAATTTCCCCAGGACGCCAAGACCCCGCATCCTTTTCGCTCGACCTTTGGTTGGGCCTGCACGAAAAGGGAATGACATGGTTTTTCTGGAACTGACTCTCAGCGCTTTAGTTATTGCCGCCGTCGCGGTGGCTTATCGGCGGCACTTCACGAAACTGCGAGGGCAGCACCGTCATCCCCGCCGCCCATGGGTCGCTCGTCTCGGATTCGGCACGTTCGGCGTCGGGTTAGTCAGCCTGATGACGCTGGTCGCCTTCAGTGGCGAGTCGGCAGTAGCTGCCACCAGCCTCACGATGGGTGCCGCGGCCCCGTACGCAGTGCTCGCGGGCTCGACAATTACCAATACGGGATCGTCGGTGATTACCGGCAGCATTGGACTATCGCCGGGCACCTCAATTACTGGCTTCCCACCCGGCACCGCTACTGGGACCACTGACGCGGCCAACGCCGCGTCGCTCGCGGCCATGAACGCGTCAACCGCGGCCTATTTGGTGGCGGCGGGCGAGACGCCCTTCACTACGGTTGCCGCCGGCACACTTGGTGGTCTTACCCTGACGCCTGGGGTGTACCAGTCAGCGAGTTCGCTCTCATTGACCGGCCCCTTGACGCTTAACGCGGGAGGCGACGCGAACGCCGTCTTTATCTTCCAGTCTGGCTCAACGTTAACGACGGCCACGGGCAGTTCCGTTGTGCTTACGGGCGGCGCGCAAGCGTGCAACGTCTTCTGGCAAGTGGGCAGTTCAGCGACGCTCGGCACCACGACAGCTTTTCAGGGAACGATTCTCGCGTTGACCTCGGCGACACTTAATACTGGCGCCACGGTGAACGGTCGCGTCCAAGCACAGACGGGTGCCGTGACCCTCAATGGCAACACCATCACGGTTCCCACCTGCCTAGCCGTCCCTCCGACGACGACGACAACCACGCCCCCCACAACCACCACAACCACCACAACCACCACGTTGCCCCCCACAACAACGACGACGCCCGTGGTGACCTCCACGACCGTTGTTCCGGTGGGTGCGCCAGCAACTGGTGAGGGTGGTACCGCGGGTTCTGGTCTGCCACTCGGTTTGATTGGTCTTGGCGCAATTGCTGTCGCTGCGGGAGCCGCGTCGGTCGCAGCACGATCTCGTCGCCAACGTGGCGGATCATCTGGTGACCACACGCGTGGGTTATAAGAATCAATCACGTCGCCAGTGGATCTGGTGGAGTATTGCTGCAGTAGCGCTGGTCGTTGGGGTTGTGTCCCTCGTTGGTACGTTGCCAACGAGGGACCCCAAGGTCGCTGTACTGAACGTTGCGCCCGTGCGCGCGGTGGTAGAGAAACCGCCGGCTGTTCTCAAGGTCCCTCGGTTTCGACCCGTCAGACTCAAGATTCCCGCCCTCAACATCAACACGTACGTTGGCACGCTCGGACTTCAGCCCAATCACCAAATTCAGGTGCCAACGAGCACGCACATCGTCGATTGGTACAAGGGCGGTGCGACACCAGGTCAGATCGGATCGTCGGTCATTCTCGGACACGTTGACTCCTTCGTCGGTCCCGGTACGTTCTTCTATTTGAAGACCCTCGTGAGTGGTGATTCGATCTCGGTGGTACTAGCTAATGGCACGACCGAGCGCTTTGTCGTCTCCAAAGTTGTCCAGTACGCCAAGTCAACGTTTCCCGATCATCTGGTCTACGGATCAAACGCTACGCGGGCCCTTAACCTCGTGACCTGTGGCGGCACGTTCAATCACGCAACCGGGAGCTACGAGTCCAACGTCGTGGTCTTTAGCCATCTCGTGAGCGTGACGCCTCCTAAGAAATAAAGCGACGTACTCTCAGCGAAGCGAGATGTAAGAGTACGTTCGTGGACGTGAAGGACCTCGATGACGCGAAAATGCGGTATCACTTTGCTCTCGCGCCCGAGGACTACGACCGCCTCCCTTTCTATTCGGCTCTTCTCCTAGGGCTGGAAGGAGACCCACTCGCACTGGAACTTCTCGCGAGCGTTCGCGCCGAACAGCGAAACCCAATGCTCATCTTGGCGATTTTGCAGTTCGCGGCGTTGCGCGGCCACGAAATATTGGGACCGATCTACGAAGAGGCGCGACTCGGTCCGCTTCATGACTTCGACTTTGACGGTGCAGCTCGCCGCGTACTCGACGTCATTCATGAAACACCAGATCTAATACGGAGCGAACTCTGGCGTTCTACACAAACCAACGAACCCGGACGCAGTGCGGTCCTTCAAGCGGTCATTGGCGATCTAGTCGTGGACGCGACGTCCTCAATCAACGTGCTTGAAGTGGGCACGTCG
>DATCBX010000131.1:0-2355 GCA_036511635.1 Acidimicrobiales bacterium
TCGCCGGGCGATGTCTGGCCAATTTCAACGTCCGCGAGATCCAACACCGTCCCAAGTGTCACGCCCCTCGCCCAGGCCGCGATGATCGTCGCGAAGTGTCCGTCGGGCTCTTTGCAGTGGGGCACCTTGTAGCGGTCCTCAACGCCACGAACGGTAGCGGCGATGACCGAGATCTCGATAAGACGCTCGGCGATACTGACTCGTCGCTCTTGACCGAGTCGGTCGTGATGCACACGCTTCTTTTTGGTAGAGACTTGCTTAGCCGCGCTTGTTGCCTTAGTGGATCGACGCGACTCAAAAACAAAACACGACAACAGACCAGCCAGTTGTGCCGCGTCGAGACCCTCAAAGACACCCGCGCCTATTGATTCAGCGATGAGTAGGTCGCACTCGTGATAGATCGAGCGTAGGAGTTGACCTTGAGGAGTGAGCGTCCATCCGCTGGCGTACCCCAACTCCTCAAGTACGTGGTGTCGAGCGATCATCTGATCGGTGAGTGGGCGCTTCGTGGCAGATGGTCGTCGATCGTTCTCAAACTGCGCGAAGGACCGTTGCACTACTTCAAGTGCAGTCTCTTGGTCAAAGTGGTTAATCAAACTCGCGGTCAAATTGTACGTCGGGCGAAATGAAGAGTGGAGGTCCGACGGTGGGGCTAAAGCCACGCGACCAACGTCGTGCAGCGACAAATCATTTGAGAAACACACAATGGCGTGACCTTCATCGTCGAGACCTCGCCGACCGGCGCGACCGGTCATCTGAGCAAACTCCGCACTCGTGAGAAATTGCCGTCCCGCGTCTGAGTACTTTGTGAATCGCTCAAGCGCGACGGAACGCGCGGGCATATTCACACCGAGGGCCAAGGTCTCCGTAGCGAACACCACGGCAAGAAGGTTCCGTTCAAAACAGGCTTCTACAATTTCGCGAAACGCTGGCACCATTCCCGCGTGGTGGCTCGTAATGCCCCGGCGTAGCGCGTCGATGAAATCCTCGTATTCGAGCGCTTGAAGATCCTCGGTGGAGAAATCGCCGAGTCGCGATTCAGCAATTGTTTCAATATCTCTTCGTTGTTCAGGAGTCGTGAACAACAGGCCGTCTCGGCGCAACTGGTGAACGGCGTCGTCGCACGCCGCGCGAGAGAAAATGAAAACGATTACTGGCAAGAGATCTTCTTGTTCTAGAGCCTGCATGAGTTCTGAACGGCGAGGCGCGCGAAACGGTGGCGGTGGTGCGCTTGACTTTGGACCTTGCCACTTGGTGCCTGGGCGAAAACGCCGTGAGGACTTCATAAGGTTGTCGATGCGACGCGCCTCATCTGAGAGGCGAACGCCGTCGAGCAGGTCTGCTATTTCGACCGTGGCTTGTCCCCTCCTTACTACCGCTACATGGTTGTGAAGTTCAATTGGTCGGGTCTTTTCAACGACGATCGTCGTTGGACCACGAACCTGCGTGAACCACTCGCCAAGAAAATCTGCGTTGCCAATAGTTGCGGAAAGTGCCACGAATCGCACCGCGACGGGCGTGAGGATAAGTACTTCTTCCCATACACCGCCCCGAAAAGGGTCCTGAAGATAATGAACTTCGTCAAGGACGACGAGGCCGAGTGTCGTCAACTGATCAGACTCGGTGAGCAGCATGTTGCGAAGTACTTCGGTCGTCATGACAACAATCGGTGCAGTCCGATTGATTGACGTGTCACCCGTAAGAAGACCTACGCGTGCCTCTCCATAGAGCTCGCTTAGTTCGTGGTACTTCTGGTTCGAGAGCGCCTTCAAGGGCGTCGTGTAGAACGTCCGCTGATCGCGTTCCAACTCTCGGCCAATGGCGTAATTGGCGACAAGCGTCTTGCCAGATCCAGTGGGGGCGCTGACGAGGACGTTG
The DNA here is from genome assembly GCA_036511635.1 of Acidimicrobiales bacterium. Lineage (GTDB taxonomy): Bacteria > Actinomycetota > Acidimicrobiia > Acidimicrobiales > RAAP-2 > RAAP-2. The sequence continues at coordinate 1,879 of DATCBX010000131.1, forward strand.
ACGCCTTTATCGACCGCTTCTATGGCGTCAAGTTGGAAGCGGTCGAGGCCAAAGCCAAGTCCGTCGACAAAACGACTTCGGTACTCTAGAACGCTCACCGGTGCAGCAACTTGCCGACACCTATTGCCATGAAATAGAAGACAATGAGTGGCACGGCTAACGCGCACATCGACAGCGGATCACCGCTTGGTGTGAAGACAGCGGAGGCGACAGTGATGGTGATGACGGCGTATCGCCACCCGCGCAGAAGTTGCGACGGTGTAATAACTCGGGCCAACTCAAGCGCGACCAAGACAACAGGAAAGAGAAACATCAAACCGAAGATAAACATCATCAAAAGAAAGAGCGTCAAGTACTGATTGGGGTTGTACTCGGTAATCAACGTGTTGCCACCAATGGACTTTAAGAACTGAATTGCGTGGCCAAAGCTGTAGTAGGCCAGAACAATCCCAGCACCAAAGAACAAGATGGACGCGG
>DATCBX010000132.1:0-6441 GCA_036511635.1 Acidimicrobiales bacterium
CACATGGCCGAGGGCTACGCGCTCGCTACAGGTAAACCAGGTGTCGCCATGGTGACCAGTGGTCCTGGTGCGACGAATATCGTCACGCCGATTGGCAACGCCCACATGGACTCAACGCCGCTCGTTGTCATTACGGGCCAAGTCGCTACCGCGTCCATTGGCTCTGACGCCTTTCAAGAGTGCGACATCACCGGTATCACCATGGGCATCACTAAGCACAATTTCTTGATTCAGTCAGCCCACGAGATTCCTCGCGTCGTCGCCTCGGCGTTCTATCTCGCGACGACCGGCCGACCTGGTCCGGTGTTGATCGACCTACCAAAGGACATCTCGCAAACGATGATGGAGTGGTGGTATCCGACTTCGATTGAGGAGTTGGATCTTCCGGGGTATCACCCGGAGATCGCGATCGACGACGCTGACGTTGCGCTTGCCGTTGAGTTGATCGCGGCCTCTGAGCGTCCGGTGCTTTACGTGGGCGGCGGCACGTTGAAGTCCAAGGCTCACAAAGAGTTGCTCGCCTTCGCTGAACGAACGAAGATGCCCGTTGTTACGACCTTGATGGCGCGTGGCGCTTTCCCCGACTCGCACGACCAACATCTCGGCATGCCGGGTATGCACGGGATGTACAGCGCAGTGACCGCGCTACAAAAGGCGGACCTCTTGATTTCGCTCGGCGCGCGTTTTGACGACCGGGTCACAGGACAGATCTCAAGTTTTGCCGCGGGAGCAAAAATTATTCACGTCGATATTGACCGGGCTGAGTTCAACAAAGTTCGTCAAGCTGATGTTGCTCTGCAAACAAACATTCTCGTGGCGCTGCGGGCCTTCGAAGCCGCGAAGGCCATGCCACAGAACCTCGACGTGTGGTGGAAAGAAATCCGTACTTGGCAAGAGCGTTACCCTCTCGCGTACGACGAGCCGTTAACTGACGGCCCGCTTCGACCTCAGGCTGTCATTGAGGCGATAGCCGCGAAAGCCGCTCCTGGCACCATCGTCACCTCGGGTGTTGGTCAGCACCAAATGTGGGCCTCACAACACTGGAAGTTCGAAGAGCCCGGCACTTGGGTCAACTCCGGAGGAGCGGGCACGATGGGTTTTGGTGTTCCTGCCGCCATCGGCGCCAAAGTCGGACGACCTGATCGCACGGTGTGGTGCATCGACGGCGATGGCTGCTTTCAAATGACGGCCCAAGAACTCGTTACCGCACGCGCCGAAGGCATACCCATCAAGGTTGCGATCTTGAATAACGCCTACCTCGGAATGGTTCGCCAGTGGCAAGAGATGTTCTACGAGGAGCGCTACAGCGAGGTCTACCTGAGTGCGGATTTGCCCGACTACGTCAAGTGGGCTGAGGCGATGGGTTGTGTGGGACTTCGTGCACGCACGCTCCAAGAGATGTATGACGTCATCGACCAAGCCAATCAGATCAACGACGTCCCGGTCGTCATTGACTTTCGCACTGATTCATCGGAGAAAGTGTTTCCTATGGTCGCCGCGGGTGCGTCGAACGACGACATCATGGTGCACCCATCACTTAGAGGAGACGCGCAATGACCGCCCCCGAGCCCTACCTCGGCGCCACGAGCCACACGCCAGTTCGCCACCACATCCTGTCAGTGTTGGTGGAGAACAAGGCCGGTGTGCTCGCTCGCATCGCTGGACTCTTTGCCCGACGCGGCTTCAACATCTACTCGTTGGCGGTTGCTCCCGCCGAAGGAAATGCTCGGTTTTCGAGAGTCACGATCGTCGTTGACGCCGAGTCCGCTCCCCTAGAGCAGATCGTTGGACAGTTGAACAAACTGGTGAACGTGGTGGCAATTACCGACCTCGCGCCCAAGGACGCGATGGAACGTGAACTGCTGCTTGCGACGCTCAGCATCGTCAACGACCGAAGTTCGGTGCTCGACGTCGTTGCCAACGCCGGAGCGTCCATTGTTGACGTCAACGCGACCTCGGTGACCGTGATGCTTGCGGGTCCACCCAGTGCTTGTGATCAGCTGGAGAAAGCTCTTGAGAGCTTCGCCGAGGTGGAGTTACAGCGTACGGGTCGCGTGGCACTCCCTAGACTCGGTCAGACGGTCTCGGCCTAAAGAACCATCTCGAAGTACCTACCCCTCAATAACGACAAAAGAGAAAGAATTACACGATGACGACGATGTACTACGAAAAAGACGCCAAGCCCGAGCTTCTGAAGGCCAAGAAGATCGCGATTCTGGGTTATGGCTCTCAGGGTCACGCCCACGCGCTCAACTTGCACGACAGTGGCTACGACGTACGCGTGGGACTGCGAGGGGAGTCCTCTTCGATTCTTAAGGCCGAAGAGGCGGGACTGCGCGTGCTCTCCATTGCCGACGCCTGTGCCGAAGCTGACGTGATCATGGTGCTGGTGCCCGACACCGAACAGAAGAAAACCTACGACGCGGACATTGCCCCTCACCTCACTAAGGGCAAGTGCTTGTTGTTCGCGCACGGCTTCAACATTCGTTTCAACCTCATCAACCCTCCCGCTGACGTCGACGTCGCGATGGTCGCTCCAAAGGGCCCCGGCCACTTGGTTCGTCGAACCTACGTTGAAGGCGTCGGTGTACCGGCACTGATCGCGGTGCATCAAGACGCCACGGGCCAGGCGAAGGACATCGCGTTGGCGTACGCCGACGGCATCGGCGCGACGCGCGCCGGTGTGCTCGAGACGACCTTCAGCGAAGAGACCGAGACCGACCTCTTCGGTGAGCAGGTCGTGCTCTGTGGTGGCGTGACTGAATTGGTGCGAGCGGGTTACGAGGTGCTCGTCGAAGCGGGGTACCAGCCCGAGAGCGCGTACTTCGAGTGCTTGCACGAACTCAAGCTCATTGTCGACTTGATGTACGAAGAGGGCATCACCGGCATGCGTTACAGCGTCTCGGACACTGCTGAGTACGGAGACCTCACGCGCGGCCCGCGTGTTATCACTGCGGACGTGAAGAAGGAAATGAAGAAGATTTTGGGCGAAATCCAAGACGGCACCTTCGCCGCTGAGTGGATTCTTGAAAACGAGATTGGTCGTCCTCGTTACCGTGAACTTCGCGAAGCCGGCAAGAAGCACCCAATCGAAGAGATTGGCAAGAAGCTTCGTACGATGATGCCGTTCGTCTCTGCGGGCAAGCAGAAAGTCTCTGAGATTTCTGGTGGCGACACCGACTAGGTCGGGCCCCCTCGTGCGATTCTGCTCGAGTCGTTCGGTTTGCTCGAAATGATGAAAAGGTATGGACTGGCGCGGTGAGCGACGAGTTCGAGCCCATGGTCGATCTAACCGCGGCACGAAAGTCCGCCGAAGTGGTGAGCGCGGAGTGGGGTCTTGAACTGGGAGCGCCTTTCGCGCTTTCCAACACCTCATTCGTCGCGCGAATCGGTGAAGACTGCGTTCTCAAGGTGCCGTGGGGAGGTGACGACGAGTCCCTTCATGAAGGCGACGCGCTCGAACTCTGGGACGGTGACGGTGCGGTGCGTTTGCTGCGTCGCTCTGGAGTCGCGTTGCTCGAAGAGCGCGCGGTCCCTGGCGACGACATCGGACAACTTTCCGACGAAGAGGCGACAAAAATTGCGGTCGATCTCGCGTCGCGGCTGTGGCGGCCGGCTCAGACGCCCTTTCGTCCCGTTCGTACCGAGGTTTTACGTTGGCTCGACCAAGCAGAGCGTGAGGGCAGTCCCCTCGTTTCATTGGCGCGCGAACTCTTCGATGCCATCGACGGCGGTAGCGCCGACTGGGTCGTGCACGGAGACTTGCACCACCACAACATCCTTCGCTACGGCGACCGTTTCGTCGCGATCGACCCCAAGCCCTATCTGGCTGATCGCGAGTATGACGTACCGTCGTTCCTCTGGAACCCCCTAAGCAATCGCCTGACCGACGCCGCGCAGACCGAGCGCCGGATTCAGACCTTTGTCGCGGCTGGTCTCGACGAGTTTCGTATTCGCGCCTGGACCGTCATACGAGGTTCTTACCTTCGCGTTGGTCCCGAGTACGTCGAACCACTACGTGTTCTCGTTGAGTAGGACCAACCAGCGAGTAGTTGTTACGTCACGAATGTTGGACTTCCAGGCGACGCAATCTACCAACATTGAAACTATCGCGACCGATGAAGGTAGGCGGCTTCGAGGGATCAACGAAACACTTGGTGCGTCACTCCTGAGATGACGACAATCCAAGGAGGTCCCGTTGAAGGCCCAACTAACCAAAGAACAGCGAAGACATACTTGGGGAGTGAGGACAAATGCAAAGTACTCAATAATCGCGGGAGCGCTGATTTTGTGGGTAGTAGTGACGCCCTTCATGTGGCGAGATCTTCGTCGACGTTCTTACGATGGTGTTCGAGGTCCCAAATGGCTCTGGTGGATTGCCAGCGCAAATTTGACTGGTTCGATGGCCTACTGGTTGTTCGGACGAAAAGAAGCCCCTGAAAAGGTGTCAGTAGTTGAGTCTGTTTAATCCGATTCAAGGCAATGGCGCCATCGATAGGAACTCCGAAGACGAATGTCTACCTTTGTTTCATAGAAAATCGCTGATCTCTACTCAGAGGGTCGTCCGTCGTTAAACCGACAGCTATCGCAACCGTTGTGGATGGTGAAGGTCCGTGAGATCATTAAAGCGCTTGAACGCGACGGATGGGCGCAGGTCCGGCACAGGGGAAGTCATCGTCATTATCACCATCCAACGAAGCCTGGCACCGTGACAGTGCCTGGTGCGAGGGGAGACGATCTGCACCGAGAACTCCTCAGTAGCATTATGAGGCAGGCCGGATTAGAACGGAGAAAGCGATGATTGAATACGCAGTCGTTATTGAGCGCTCTCCGAATAACTATGGGGCGTGGGTTCCCGATCTCGATGGATGTGTCTCAACGGGTACGACGATCGAGGAAGTCAAGGCGAACATCACCGAGGCCATCGAAATGCACATCGAGGTAATGCGCGAACATGGCGAAGCCGTCCCACCTCCAACTGCTCAAGTGGCAGTCGTGCAAGTTGCCTCGTAGCCAGAGTCACTGAGGGCAGAATTCCCCACATGAATGTCTACACATTTCTCTTTGAAAAGTGATTCTGAGATATTGCGGCACACAATTCTTCGTGTGATTGTAGATTTACGAGATGATTCGTCTTGTCCCATTGTCTGACCAAGACCTCAAGGTGTAGCTCACAGCGATGTGGCTGGACTACCGCAATCAACTAATGGACGCCGGATTTACCTACGAAGAAGCTTCGCTCAACATCGAGCAAAACGAGAGGGCCATCTTCGTGGACGGCGTGCCGAATGATGATCAACGCATATTTAAAGTGATGGACGATGAGGCGAAAGTGGGATCTCTCTGGCTCGGTTCGAGAGAAGAGCGCAACGCCGGAGAATGGTACGTGTATGACATCGTGATTGACGAAGAGTTTCGAGGCAGTGGTTTTGGGCGGAGCACGATGCGGGCCGCGGAGGACTATGTCAAGAGTCAAGGTGGTACGAGACTCGCTCTCAACGTCTTTGGACCCAACGCGGTTGCCCGGAGTTTGTATGAATCGCTGGACTACAAAACCATGACCATTGGGATGAGGAAGGACCTCGTCTGAGTTGATTGGCGTTTGATGTCGATGGACCAATATCTATCGTTTTTCATAGAAAATCAGACTGATGAGTCACCTACTTGAAGACGCGCACCAGCGTTCCATCGCTCGTCTTTAACTCCGTTACCGAATTCGTGTTCAAAACCCACAACGTAGAGCCGCTGACCACGATTGCCGTCGGCCCGTAAATTCGGTCAGCCGTGGCACTGATCACGCGCACCAAGGAGCCGTTGCTCGCGTTGAGTTCCGTGATTGAGTTCTCGCCCTGACGGATGTTCGCAATCCAGACGTGCTGGCTACCGACGGTAATACCATCGGGGGCGGTCAGCCCGTCAGCCCTTGCGTTAATGACGCGAACGAGAGAACCGTTTCTGGCGTTCAGTTCGGTTATCGAATTGAAGCAGGTGATCCACACGCGCGAATCGCTCGTGGCGATACCCATTGGTCCGTTGAGCCCATCCGTCGTGCCCTTGAACACGCGCACCAAAGAGCCGTTTGAAGCGTTGAGTTCAACCAACGCATTCATCGCTCCACCCGAATTGGCATTCACTACCCACACGTGCGCTCCGCCAATGGCGATGGGGCCGGGCTGGAGCAATTTGTCGGCTTTGGCGTTGATGACACGTACGAGTGAGCCGTCACTCACGTTGAGTTCCGTGACCGAGCTGTACTTGGCCAGTGGATAGCCCGTGGTGCCCATGCCGAATTCCTCGTTGCTATTGGTGACCCACACGTGCGAGCCACTGACCGCGATGCCTGTGGGTCGATGGAACTCGTCGGCTTTGGCGTTGATGACGCGCACGAGTGCGCCGTCGCTCACGTTGAGTTCCGTTACGGAATTCCCGAGCAAATTCGCA
>DATCBX010000133.1:0-7268 GCA_036511635.1 Acidimicrobiales bacterium
CGAGCAGAGTTGATGAACGCGGTGCACGAAGGTGGCCTCGGTGGCACGTACGGCGGTAACCCAGTCGCGGCCGTTGCGGCCCTCGCCACCATCAAGACATTGCGCGAAAACAATCTTGGAGAGCGTGCTCGAGAGATTGGTGAAGTGATGTTAAGCAATCTTCGTTCACTCCAACAAGACGTTGCGGTAATTGGTGACGTTCGTGGACGCGGCGCGATGGTTGCCATTGAGCTCGTCGAACCCGGCACCAAGACACCAAACGGCGCAGCCGCAAAGACGGTCATCAATTACTGTCAGCAACGCGGCGTGGTCGCGCTGATCTGTGGCACGTACGGCAACGTAATACGTCTGCTGCCTCCGTTGATCATCAGCGATGACCAACTCGCCGATGGGCTCAGTGTCCTCGGTGCTGCCGTGCGTTCCGTTCAGTAGTTTTCCCAGCGTTCATACGTTGCGTCCATAGGGAGTTCATGAGTTCAACCCCCACTCGCGTGCGCAACGGATTTTCGATCGTGACGTTGCTTGGCGTGAGCGCGCTTGTCTTGGCCAGTTGTGGCGTAGCGAAAGTATCCGCTCAACGACTGAACGGTCGACCGGCGCTCAGTATCTCGGTACCCCTCTCCAACGTCGGTTGCACGCTGAGTGACGCATGTGTCGCCATCGGCACCTCGAGCGCCAGTGCTGGACCAACCTCCGTGGGCGAATTCACTACGCCGAACGGTCGTTGGTTGAACCTCGCGCTTCCCGCTACGACTTCTCCACTGGTCACGTCAACAGCGTGCTTTGCCACACAATGCCTCATCGGTGGATCGGTAGCTGGTCGCGATCTTTTGTGGCGCTTTGACGCCACGAGTCACAGCGTCGCCATTGTGAATCCTCCACCTGGAGGCAACGGCGTGAGCGCGTTGACGTGTAACGCTCTGAACTGTGCATTAATCGACACGAGCACGCGCTCAACAGCACCGCGCTTTGGCTTTAGCGCTGACGGCGGCACGACGTGGTCGGATCCGATACCCATGAGTTGGGCGAGTGGGGACGTGATCACCTCGCTTTCTTGTGGCGCGGTCTTTGACTGCGTCGTGAGCGCCGTGACCACGCAACACCAACTTCACGTCTTCATAACGCACGACGATGGCGAGTCATGGACTGAGCGCTCGACGCCCGGTTCGTGGACGACGCTTTCGTCACTTTCGTGTAAGGACCTTCGCTGTGTGGGGCTCGCAACTGTTAACGGCACGTCAGCAATCGTTCACACCAACACGTTCGCTCGAACCTGGACAAGCACCTCACTGAGACAACACGCGAACGCGTTGGCTTGCGTTTCCTTGAGCTCATGCGTTGCCGTTGGTCAGAACGCGAAGTCCTCACCGTGGCTCGTCACTGTAAGTAGTGGAACGATCTATCCAACTCGACTGCGCTACGTGCCGACGCCATTGCTCGGCGTGGCCTGTGGCTCGAAGGTCTGTGCCGCGATTGGCTTTACGACCGTCTTGACCTTGCCACTAACGCTTAAGAGCAGCGCCTAAGAGACCGGGAAGCTTCGCCCATGAGGGCTTCGCCTCAAAGGCAAGAAGCTTCCTCATCACGACGCCTGCGTTCTGATTGGTCGAAAACCACGCCGGCGCGGGCTTGGCGACAAAGGGCCCTCGCACCACTGATTTTTGCGGTCGAGCGAAAAGGTACGCGTTACCCACAAAGCCGCTCCCCGACTGAATGTCGGTGATGGGGTGGCCGGGATAGGCACCCCACGTGGTCGTCGCCAACGCGAAGCTCAGCGCGTGCCAGAGATTTACGCCAATTGAGCCATAACGAAGATTGGCAATGGCCTCGTCGATCGCGGGTCCGGTCTCGGGATCCTTTAACGCGCGAGGATCCGCGATCAACGTCATCGAGAGAGTCCCCCACACGACGTCATTGCAAAAGTTCGTCGCCTTTCGCACGAAGTCAGCCGGGGAATTCGCCGTGAGCGCGGTCTCGGCGGTCAGCGCACAAAACGCCTCGACGTTGAAGGCAATGTCGCCACCATTTGCTGAATCAACGCCACGAATCAACGTCCACGCGACGGTGTCGGCGGTCACGTCACCGAGTTGATCGGCCTCGGGGTGGCTCTCGAGAAACGTCGTGCGTCGCTCGTTCGCGCCAGGGTAGTACGCGCGGCGCGTAGGCAACGTTGCCAAGACCGATTCGAGCGCGTCTAAGAACTCCTCTCGTTGGGACCACTGGGCGTGAGTGACAATGACACGCGGGGTGAGACAGTTAAAACCCGCGTTGTTCGCAATCATCGTCGCGACGTGCTTGGCCTGGTATTCGATCTCTTTCTTCGACCACCGACCGGGCACGATGATGACGGGCGAGACGTTACCCAGTTCACAGCTGACGGGCTTGGTGACCATTGGATCGTTCTCAGCCTTTCGCCGTTTACCCTCTGGTCCGACACCGAAGACAATGGCGTCGTGCGTCTTATCGGAGCCGGTGACGTGCACGTCAGTAATCAGTTCGTGTCGCGTGAGGTACATGCCAACCTGCGCGCCACCGCTCACAATGCGCAAAAAGCCAGCATCGATCAAGGAACTCATCGCCCGCGACCAGTACGGCACTAAATAGTCATTAACCGGATTGGCCTTTAAGACCACCACCTTGCCTTCGGCAAAGAGCTTGCTCAAGACGTCACGTGGACCGAGAGAAGCGACGTTGCCCGCGCCGAGCACTAGACAAACCCCTTCGTGACTCTCGGGCGACTTGTACACCTCAGCCTGGGTTGCTTGTACTTCGTTTTCGTCTACGCCAGGCTCCATCCACACTTCACCCGTAACGCCGCTGTAGAGAATCTTGTCAAAGAGTGACGAGGGCACGACCTGCACAGCGACGCGTTGACCAGGCTTGTGACGAACCGGACCGGGGTATTGGGGCCGACCCTTGGAGGCCAAATCGAGCATCGATTGGCGAAAAGCCTGAGCCATTCGAACGAACGTACCAACGCCACTAAAGAGTTCTTCGCCACCTTCGGGGCTGTTGGGGAGATACCCCTTCGCCGCGCATCCCGCGGCGCTCCACTCTTCAGCGACGGCGAACGTGTCAGCGACGACGCGCGCCAGAAGATCGGCTCGCTCTTTTGGCGTCGTGAGTGCCCACGCGCGGGCGTTGCGCGCGACGTCGTTCACGGCCACGTCAAGGGCGACCTCGTCGAGCGCGTCACGGTCTTGACTGCCTGAAGTTGGAGCAACAGCCCCTCGAAGATCGCTCATCGACACACCCTTTTCTCGCTGTTATGGGAGACTACTTCGGTGAGTTTCCAAACGCCCAGTGTCGTACCGCCCGGTTGGTACCCTGATCCCGCGGGGTCGCGCCAGTGGCGCGTGTGGACCGGTACACAATGGTCCGAGGTCACGCGACCCTACGGCGAAGGGGATGAACCGACTCACCTCGTAGCGAATATGGAGCTCGCCCGGACCATGCAACGGGTCCTTCGCGCGGGAATTGTCGGCGTCGTTGGTGGACTTGGACTCTTAGTGGGTGCGCTCGCCCACTGGAGCGGCACGGCCCATCCTGCCCCTCGATGGTTTTTGCTCAGTGCTCTCGACGTTGCCGTGGCGTTACTTGTCGTTGGCTCAGTGGTGTGTGCGTTTGGCGTTAAGGAGTTGAAGGGTCGTTGGTCCCCCGAGGCTTTCTTGCCGGGTGTCAATCTCTTCGTCGCCAGTGCACTCGTCGCGAAGCGACTCGGACGAAATCAGTCGTGGCGTGTGCTCTCCGAAGTGGTTCTTCTCGTGCTCTTTGTGATGTCGCTGCACGCGAACATCTGGCTGGCCGTTGGGCCGATGATCGTTGCCTACATCGAGACGTCGTGGTTCGGCGCTTTGGTAGATCAACTGAGCGGTCCTTCCATTGACAAAGTTGTCGCACCATAAGATGACACCGACGTCGTCGCGTGACGACGCCACGGGGGTCTGGCGATGTACGAATGGTCTGATGAGCATCAAGCGATTATTGACGTTGTTCGTCGCTTCGTTGATGAAGAGATACGTCCTCATCTAGATGACCTTGAACACAACGGCGTGCCGCCCTTTGAGGTGCTTCGAAAGTTCTACGACGTCTTTGGCCTTAAGGCGATGGCTCAGGAATCCTTCAAGCGACAACTTGAACGGAAGATCTCCGGCGATGAGTCCGTGGTCGAACGTCGCGGTGGCAATGATCCGGCGATGACACTCATTCCAACAATTGAACTGTGTCGCGTCAGCCCCGGACTCGTTACCTCGCTGGGCGTCTCGACCGGTCTGGCCGCGGGAACGATTAACAAACTCGGCACGCCGGCGCAGATGGAGCGCTGGGCGCTCGACTTGATGACGCTCGACAAAGTGGGCGCGTGGGCAATCACCGAACCCGACTCGGGCTCGGACGCTCTCGGGGGCATGCGCACCAGCGCCGTGCGCGACGGTGACGGCTACGTCTTAAACGGAGAGAAGACGTGGATTACGAACGGCCCCTACGCCGATACGATCGTTCTCTACGCCAAACTCGACAACGGCAACGCTGAGGAGATGCGCGACCGTAAGGTTCTCACTTTCGTGCTCGATTCGGGCATGGAAGGCCTCGAACAGGCCAAACCCATGCGAAAGATGGGCCAACACGCGTCGCCGACGGGACAGATCTTCCTGAGTGACGTCCACGCTGGACGGGATCGACTGTTGGGTGAAAGCGAGGAGATCAAGGGCGGCGGACGCCAAAGCGCCAAGGACAATTTCGTTTCGGAACGCGCCGGCGTCGCCGCGATGTCACTCGGCGTCATTGAAGAGTGCTTGCGCATCTCCATTGACTACGCCAAACATCGCAAGCTCTGGGGCACGGCCATTGGCGAGTTTCAGTTGATCCAACTCAAACTCGCCCAGATGGAGGTTGCGCGCGTCAACGTCCGCAATATGGTCTTTATGCATATCGAGCGCTCGAAGAATGGATCACTGCCGAGTTTTGCTGAAGCGTCAGCGATGAAGCTCTACTCGGCGCAGGCTGCCTGCCAAGTGGCTGACGACGCAATTCAGATTCTTGGTGGCAATGGCTACATCGCGGAGTACCGCGTCGAGCAACTCAGTCGCGACGCCCGGGTGCTTCGCATCTACGCCGGCACCGACGAGATGCAAGTCGTCGCCATCGCCAAGGACCTCATTCGCTCCTAGAGAGCTGCCCGTAGTTGCTCGGCGACGCCAGTCCAACCTTTGTACGTCTTCACTGATGGTGGCGCGCTCTCGAGAGAGTGCAGTAGTGCGGGGACGAACTCGGGATCATCATCACGTAACGACTGGGCAGAGGCGACGTAGGTTCGAATCGTGAAGACAATCGCCCTTGTTTCTGGTAGTTGGCGAAGCGTCTGGCGCTCGACGCGAAAGTACCACTGAGCGAGGTCGCTACTTAGTGCAGCGCGCGTGCTGGTGGGTTGGTGCAACGCGGGACTATCGAGCAACGTCCAGTTCAGTCGCCAAAACGATCGCTCGGGGGTGAGTCGATCGAAAAAGGCGTTCGTGGGGCGAGCAAGCTCCTTGTCGTAGAGCGGAACGGGCGAATGAATGTCGTTCAGCGTCGTACCAATCTTTGAAGCGAGATTCCAACGAGAAGGAAAACAGACACACGCTGCACGGAGTCTCCACTCGTCCTCGCGCACCAACACGCACAGGTCTTCTTGGACTAATCGACTCGCTTGCACGATGGGGTGCTCGCTCAGCGGTTCTCGACGTTTGAGTCGAGGGTGGTGAGACGTGAGAAATGACCTGATCTCTTCGAAAAGTTCTGAACTCGCGGCGTCGCCCTCGAGGTTCGTCGCCACGACCGCGTCGTAATCGCGTTCGAGCAACGTCTCTTTGAGAGCAAGTTCATCGTCGTAGTGTTCGTCAATCTGCAACCAGAGTGCGAGATCGAGCGGACGCAGGCCCATCGCCAGTCTCCAGCCCCTTGGATCAAGAGGCACGTAGGGAATCGGCGGCGTCACCTAACTACTGACCTCGGTGCCGGCGGACAACGAGAAGATAGAAGAGCAACGCCAAACAAGGCACCGCCACGACCACAAACCTCGCTGCTGGCAACACAGCACCGCGGTGGACGTTGATAATAAGTGTGCTCGTAGCGAGAACCACGAAATGGTCGCTCATGAGAAATACTCCACCTCCCTAATCTGACACGTCCGCGCCGCCTCGTAATCTTGTTACTAGACCAATTGGCTGTTGATAACTGGTAACGGCTTACGTATTATTGGATATGCCCAGAAGCCAGCGCGCGCGGAGTTCGCGCGCCATCGCCAATGACGGCGCCATTCTTGAGGCTGCCATTGCTGAGGTGCTTCGCGTTGGCGTCGACCACGTTTCGCTGCGCGACGTGGGACACCAGGCGGGTCTCACCCACGGCGCAACGTACGCCCGCTACGAGGACGTTGATGAACTCCTCGTTGACCTTTGGAACTCCATTCTGCGTCAACGGGCAATCTCGATGTTCGATATCTGTATGCACGCGGCACAGGAGCCAACCGTTGCCTCCGTCGCCGCGATTTTCGAGTACATCGATCAATCAACGACGGCAGACGACGCGTGCATTCAGGTGCTGCTCACCTCTCGAAGAATTCCTACGTTGCACGAAGAGGTTGAGCCGTTTATCCGCGACTACTTAGAGATGGGGTCACGCGTCCCGACGGAAGAGAGCGCGACGTTCACTCGAGGACTCATGGTTTTTTCAATCGTGCTCATCCAGATTTTTACCGATGCCCTGTTCGGAACCGATCACGGATACCTCGGCGTTCTTCAAAAGTTGCTTCTTGAGGCCCTTCAGACCGATCCCCGCGATATCAGTGACGTAGAGCTCCACGACTTTGATGAACGAATAGTTCTTGACCAGGACGATGACCTCAAGAGACAACTGGCTTTTGCCACCTTTGGCGTCGTTGGAAAAAGTGGCTACACACGCGCAACAATCTCTCGAATCGCTCGGCGCGCAAACTGTTCACCAGGAGCGATCTACAAGTTGTACCCGTCAAAAGAGGATCTTGTGATTGCCGCTTCCACTGAAATAATCCGAGCCCGATGGATGAGAGTCAAAAATTTCATCAACGTGCTCGAGGAAGGGTCAATCACCCAACTCCTTCACAGTTCCGCAAGTGGCGAAAACGCAGTACACCAGAATTTTATGCTCGAAACGGCGCTCGCCGCGGTACATAGCGGGAAACTCAAACAATCACTCGCTAGTCGATACGGTGAGATCGAAAGCGTCATTTCGCTGCTTCAGGATGTCACTGA
>DATCBX010000134.1:0-3506 GCA_036511635.1 Acidimicrobiales bacterium
GTCTCTACCTTGGGCGTGACGGTAACGCCGAGCCAGCCATGGCGAATGGCGTAGGGGTAGACGAACTGCCAGATCACCGAACCCACGATGATGTACAAGTGCGACCGAGGAAATCGGCGGATGAACATGAAGATGTAGGGAAAGAAAACGTAAAACTCCAGCAGCACGATCAAGAAATACAGGTGGTAGTAGCCGGTGAACAACGCAAAGAGGAAGTTGTGTGCGCCCGACGAACTGAAGATTGACGACATGGCGAGGTGGTAGTAGGGAAACGTCGTTGAGTCGGTCATCGACGCGATCGGGAAGTAGATAAACGACCACACCAAGTACACAAGTCCCACCGCCATGAAGCGACGCTTCCAGTAGTGGCCCAACTTGACAGTCGCTTTGTCGCGGTAGCTGTAGGCCAACATGCACGCTGACACGAAAAGGAACGCGTCACGCGAAAAGTGGGTCAACGTCAACAGTCCGGCCGCCAAGAGACTCGTTGAGAGGGGCGAGAAGTAGATGAGCGCGTGCGTTGAAATCACCGCTGTCTGCTTGATTGGACGCATCGCGTCAACGTGGTCTAAGCGCTGGCGCGTCCCGCTCGGTGCCGCCTCAGTGTCTGAACTCATTACTTTCCTCGGTCTGAAGGTTGCGTCGAACTTAGTAGTGCGAAGAACTACAAGCGCTCTTCGTGGACAACGGTAACGTCGCCTTCACGAAGGAGGCCTTTACGAATTTTTCCAGTGGCGTGTGACGGAAACCCCCCGACAACTTTCACGATCGCCGGGCGGTACGCCTTTGAAAATGCCTCGGTCGCGCTCAAGCGGATGCGTTGCACGAGGTCGCCTAACGCCCCTGATGAGATGAGCGTTTCGGCGTCGCTTGGCTGCACGTAGGCGACAGGAACTTGGCCAAAAACTTCGTCGGACTCGCCAATCACTGCGACGATCGCTACGCCCTCAACCGTGGCGAGCACGTTCTCAATCTCCAGTGGGTAGATCTTCTCACCGCCGCGATTTATGACGTCGTCGCTGCGTCCGACGATGAAGAGGTAGTGGTCGTCGTCAAAGTAACCAAGGTCGCCGGTGCGTAGCCAACCTTCAACGTCAAATCGATCGTCGTACGCGGCACTCTCGTACGCGCGAATTACCGTCGGACCCATTATCTCAATGTGGCCAATGTCCACTCCGTTTGTCGAGGTCTCATCATCGAGCGGCACTACGCGTACACTCACCCCGACGGGTACGCCCACCGATCCGGCCTTTCGCACACCGTGTAATGGATTCGCACAGATCTGACTCGCGGCTTCGGTCATGCCGTAGGACTGGATAATAGGAATACCGGTGGAGGACTCGAACTCGGCAAAGAGGAGTGGTGAAAGTGGCGCTGAGGCCGAGCGAACAAAACGAACCCTTGGCGCCGGAGTCTCGCCGTCGTGCAACGTCACGAGGTGCGAAATTATTGCGGGCACGGCATTGATCCAGGTAATTTCAAAGTCGTCGACGATTTTCCAAAAACCCGTGCGGTGAAAACGATCATCGAGGACGAGCGACGAGCCGGCCACAAGCGTCGCGAGCAGTCCAACCACTTCGGCGTTCACGTGCCAGAGAGGCAATGGATTAAAGCCACGATCGCTCGTTGAGAGCTCGTTATGGCGAGCAATAAGCTCGGCAGTATCGAGAAGCTGCGCTGTTGGCAACGCCATGACTTTGGGCGTGCCGGTCGTACCCGACGACGAGAGCAGCACGCCACCATCGTCAACCATCACGTTGAATCTGGCGATGCTCTGCTCGTCGGCTTGATCGAGACCATCTACGACATTGATCCAGGTCACCAACGCCGACTTCGGCGCGTCGCGGTCACTCAGCACCGTCGCCAATGAAAGCGCGAGCGCCCGCTCATCGACGTGATGCAGATTTTGTAATGTCACGGTGGGATCGAGCGGCGCGACCCACACACCATTCGCCAGTCCCGCCAAAAACCACGTGGAAAATGTCAGCGGGTCGCTGAGGAGAAGACCGACGCGCGTACCTCGTCCGATTCCCAACGCAACGAACTGGTTGCGTTTTTCGACAACATCGTCGAACAGTTGGCTGAAAGAAA
Source organism: Acidimicrobiales bacterium (assembly GCA_036511635.1). Classification (GTDB taxonomy): domain Bacteria; phylum Actinomycetota; class Acidimicrobiia; order Acidimicrobiales; family RAAP-2; genus RAAP-2. Next base: position 2,092 of record DATCBX010000134.1, read on the forward strand.
GTGCCCGCGCTCCGCGAGCCTCCAAAAGATACGACGCCGAACCGCGTGACTCCGCTTGATGAGCAATGAGTGCTTCGAGAGAGTGGGAGTTAGGTCGAGGTGACGTTGGTTCCATTAATGAACCAGTTAATACATCATTCGATGATCAACGTAGTGCTTGAACTCGATGAGATTTGAGGAAGGGTCACAGGCCACGAACGTCTGGTGTACTTCAACCTTGCCTTCGAAACGGAGTTTCACGTCACTGTAAAGTGCGACGTCGCGCTGTTTGCACAGTTGGTAGAGCGCGTCGAAGTCTTCCTTCTCGCGAAACGTTACGCCGAAGTGACGCGGGTACATCGGAAGCTCGTTCATTGGTGTCACGTCAGGCGGCGCTTCGCTGAGGTGACAGACGAGTTGGTCACCAAAGAAGTCCAACGTCACTCGATCGTCGTAGCGCCGTGCGAGCTTGCAACCAAGCTTGGTTACGTAAAAGTTCAGCGTCTCATCGAGATCGTACGAAGGAATGGCCAGGTGAAAGACGTCGCGTTGTTCTCTCATTCGTCGAGTTAATCTTCGTCGCGATTGCTGAGCTCGAAATCGAGCAACGTCTCACTGCGCAGTCCCATACGAATCGTCTCCAACGGGATAATGTCCGATACCGCGATGTTGCCCAAGTTGGCGTCGGAACCGACGCGCTTAACGAAGTACGTCTGGAGTTCCGTCGAAGGAGCTTCGAAGAGCAACTTTTCGTGCGAAATCTTTGACGAGAGAATCTCTTCGATTAATCCGTAGCGAAGTTCACCATTGGATCGACAGATTCCGCCCTTGCCACCTTCGCGTGTTTCGAGAGTAACCAGATGAGCACCAGCGTCAAGATCGGCTTCGATGTAGTTGATCCATTTATTTGGCGCCATCGTGTCGGACGTGGCCTGATCCTTCGAACCGACCTCGGAGATGACGTTGAAGTCATCAGAGAGTCGCTTAACGAAGTCGGCCTTGTCATCATTCGTGATATCTATGGTGCCGTTGGAGACTTCGACGAATTTTGCGCCGTAACCGTGGGCCAGGGCGCGAAACTCGTCAAATCGATCTTGCACAACGTACTTTTCGAAGAGGGTGCCACCCAAATAGAAGTCAATATTGGCGTCTTTGACAATGTCGACCTTCACTTTGAAGTTCTTGGTCACGACCGACGTGCCCCAACCGAACTTCACGAAATCGATATGATCCCCGTGGCTCTCCACCACGTCGGCGAAGTGACCCAAGGGCACGCCGTTGTCGATGACCATCGTCAGACCTACCGATCGCGGCTTGGCGGCTCTCGGAGGAAGTTGTAGTGGCATTCCACGATATTAACGTTGCTAACCGCAACCTTCTTTGTAGCGAATGAGCAATTGGCATTTTCGCCCAGTATTTACTTGGGTTACGCCAAC
>DATCBX010000135.1:0-10430 GCA_036511635.1 Acidimicrobiales bacterium
CTTTCGACATCGGCGCTATGAGTCCGTCACCCGCGTCCGCGAGACCATCGAAGTGCAGCAGTCCGGTGAGCACCATGTCCGCAACAACAATGATGGCGGCGCTCGGTAAAGGTGGCCACGCTTTGGCAATGATCCACCAGATCGCGCCCAGCGCGAGACCGAGAAGTGCGCCAACCGCGGGAAACCACGCCATCGTCGACTGATTCGGCGCGCCCGCTCGTCCAAAGAGCGTGAGAAAGGCGACGGCGCGGCGCACTAGTTATCTCTGGCGGGTAGTGAGAGAACGCGTCCCGCGACGACGAGCAACACGTGGTCAGATACGCGAGCAATTGATTGATTCAGTGTTCCGAGCGCGTCTCGAAACTCACGGCCCATCGGTGACTCTGGATGAACGCTCATACCGACCTCGTCGGAGACGATGATCGTATCGCCGCCACGACCTAGAAGAGCCGCAGTGAGCCCATCGAGATCGGGTCTCATGTCGGGCAACGCCGCGAGCCAAGGGCCGAGCGAATCAATCAATACGGTTCCGGTCGAAGAGTTCAGCGCGCCCGCCAAATCGTCGTCAACTTGCACGGTGATCCAACGCGAGGGGCGGCGGCTCTGGTGCTGCGCTACGCGCGAAGCCAGTGCTTCGTCATTAGTGACGCGCATCGTCGCGACGTAGGTGACGTCGTCACTGGACTCTCCGGCCAGACGTTCGGCAACTTCGGACTTTCCAGAACGTGCGCCGCCGAGTACGAGGGTTATCACGCCGCCCATCCTTTGACGCCCGCGAGAACTGCGTGATGAACGCCACGCGCCACGCGCGATCCCCATAGGGATCGTGGACCCCCGAATCGTTCGATATCGCCTTCGAGAAGACAAAGAACGGTAATCGCGTCCGATGCCGTGCCGGTCGCTGGGATGTCAGCGTCGAAGAGAGCTTGGGACTTTGCCTCGGTCGCCGTGGCCACGACGTTGATAAGTGCAGCTTCATCTAGCCGCACTGGTACGAACGCCACGATGTTTATTGTTCCCGGCGATATCGGCGCACTCTCGAATGTTTCATCGCTCGCGGCCCACGTTGGATGCGAGATCCCAACAGTCACTTCCACGTCGACGTTCTCGTCACTTGATTGTTGGCATCGACCAACTCGCGCCGCGGTCAACATTCCAACGCCCGGACCGCTGAGATTGAGGTGCGTGACTATCTCGGACACGTGTTGATCTATGTCGACGCGGTGATAGTCACTCGGGACTTGAGCGTTGAAGACCCAGTCGCGCGGGCCCAGTCCGCCGCCAAAGACGGCTGTTGACGCGCAGAGCATGGGTCGGACCAGTCGCCAGACGAGCACGTCCAGATCCACACCGTTTTCCTGTCGCGACGTTAACTCGGCGAACATCAGTACTCGATACCCTTTTTCGCACGAATACCTTGCTGATACGCGTGCTTGATCATCGTCATTTCGGTCACCGTGTCGGCAACGTCGATGAGTTCTTGTGGCGCGTTGCGCCCAGTGATGATGACGTTGGTCGTGCGCGCTCGCCCGACAATGGCGCTCACGACGTCGGCGACGTCAACCCATCCGTAACTGATTGCGTAGGTGGCCTCATCAAGAATCACCATGTCGTAGTCGCCGCTCGTCAGTTTTTCCTTGGCCACCTCCCAGGCGTGGCGCCCTTTGGCCACCGTCTCATCGATGTCGGTCGACTCCCACGTGAAGCCGTCGCCCAAGACGTGCCATTCAATGCCCAAGTGATCGGCGAGCTTTCGTTCTCCAACCTGCCACTTGCCACCCTTGAGGAACTGGATAACGACGACGCGCCAATCACGCGCCCACGCTCGTCCCATGACGCCGAAGGCGGATGAAGACTTTCCTTTGCCGTGACCGGTGTTGACAATCACGATGGAGTCGGCGCGCACGAGTTTTGCTGGCGTCTCGGGTGCTTCTCGCTGTTCTTCAGGCATGAGGTCCTTTCGGTTTGGTACGACGAGGTACGACAACGAGTTCGCCGTCCTCAGTGTGCAGAATGCGAACTTGGGTGCCAAAGTGGAAGTCGAGCAACTTTTCTTCCAATACTTCGGCCGCGGTACCCGTGGCAACGATCGACCCGGCGTCGAGAAGTACCAACTGCCCGGCGAACTGCGCGGCGAGGGAAAGGTCGTGCATCGCGCTTATCACTGTCAATCCGCGCTCGAGACGAAGTTCGTCGACAAGCTCGAGTGCTTCCACTCGGCGTCCGAGATCGAGCGCGCTCGTTGGCTCGTCAAGCAAAAGAACAGGTGCTTCTTGGGCTAAGGCCCGCGCGAGCACGAGGCGCTGAAGTTCACCACCCGACATCGTGGCGAGATGACGTTCGGCAAGTAAAGAGAGACCAAGTCGCTCCAAGAGATTGCCCGCGATCTCACGATCGTTTGGCCCCTCGGCGCCAAAGTAACCAAGATGGGGCATGCGCCCTAATGCCGCGTAGTCAATGGCGCGCATGTCGGGTGGAAGTTCTGGCTTCTGGGGAACGTACGCCACGAGTTGAGCGAACTCTTTGCGTGAAAGCTCCGACGTCGCGCGTCCGTCGACGAAGACCTCGCCGCTATAACTGGTGAGTCGAGCGATGCTTCGAAGAAGCGTCGTCTTGCCAGCACCATTCGCCCCAATAACCCCGAGCCATTCACCCGAGATCACCGAGTGCGTGGCGTTGTTTAAGGCAATCGCGGAACCGTAGTTCACGCTGACGTTGCGCAGTTCGACAATGTTCTCGCGCGAGGCGTCGACGGTGATCTCGGCACTCACTACAGCACGCCCTCGTGAGCTCGGCGAGAACGTAGGACGAAGATAAAGAACGGACCACCGACGAAGGCGGTAATGACGCCGAGTGGAACCTCTGCGGGTGACTCAATAGTTCGAGCTACGAGGTCGGCCAGAATCAAGAACGCCGCGCCAGCGACGATCGATACGGGCATGACGACGCGATAACTCGCGTTCGTCGTTCGACGAACGACGTGCGGCACGATGATGCCAACGAAACCAATGAGCCCACTCACCGACACTGCCGCCGCGGTACCAAGCGTTGCCGCAGCGACCACAATGAGGCGGATTCGTTGTGGATTTAACCCGAGGCTGCTGGCCTCCTCCTCTCCAAGTCGCAAGACGTCCAAAAGTCGACGATGCGCCAAGAGCACTGCGGTACTCACCATGAGATAGGGCAGTATGAGCCACACGTCGGACCAGTTCGCGAGCGAGAGGCTACCCAGGATCCACGAGTAGACGGCCTGAAGATCTTGAGCATGTTGCTGCTGAAGAAAAGTCTGCGCCGCGGTAAAGATGGCGGCAATGGCGATACCGGCCAACACAATCGACGCGCCCGACGATCGACCGCCAAAACGTGCGCCTACTAAGTAGGTGAGAGTCACCGCACCAGCACCACCAATGAAAGCGGCGACTGGCAATAGAGCAGTCGAACCTGAGTTGGCAACGATCACGATCGTGGCGCCTAGTCCCGCGCCGGCGGCCACGCCAAGTAGGTACGGGTCCGCGAGTGGGTTTCGAAACACCCCTTGGTACGAAGCACCGCCCGCGGCCAGCATCGCGCCGACGAGACCACCAAGGACGACGCGAGGAAGACGAATGTCCCAGACGATCGCCTGATTAAAGGCCGAGTTCGATGCCGCGGAGTGAAAGTGCACTAAGGGCACGTGGGATAAGAGCACCTGAATCACTGTTGAGAGTGAGACATCAGCTGGACCAATTGCGGCACTGAGTAACACGACAACGATGAGGCCGAGTCCGGTGACGAGAAGCGGTATCCGTGCCGAGACCGGCGCGGATACCTTCAGTCGAGATCTCGCAGTATTACGAGAACTTGATGCTGTGCTACTCGTCCGGTTCGTACTCACGACGAGGTGGACGCCGTTTTACTCTTCAATGCTTTGGCGACGTCACCCAGAAGAATGGTGACCCGCGGTCCCCATCGTGACGCAATATCATCGCTCAGCCCGACAACGCGACTGTTTTTGACCGCACTCAATGCTGACCATCCTGGACGCTGGCTCACGGTCGTGGTGTTGGCCTTGCAGCAGATTGTGTCGGCGAGAAATATATACGTGGGATTTGTCTTCAAGATGAACTCCGCGCTTAGCTGAGGGTACCCTCCACTTGTCGCGACGCCTTTAGCGCTGTCCGCAATGGATTTAAGACCAAGTAGTGAGAAGAGTTGACCCACGAACGTTGACGACGTGACTGAGTAGTAGTCGGGGGTGAGTTCGTAGTAGTACGTCGTGCCCTTGGGAGCCTTTGGCGTAGTGCTCAGAATGCCGGCGATCTTCGATTTCACGCTCGCCACTTCCTTCTTCGCACCTTGGACGTTGCCGGTGGCTTTTCCGAGACTCGTGTACTGCGCATAGGACTGATTGAGATTCGCCGCGGCTGAGTAGTAGAGCACCGGTATTTTCAGCGCAGCCATCTGTTTGTTGAATCCGGCGGAGTCGCTCGAAACGACAACGAGGTCAGGCTTGTATTTCGCGATCGCTTCAACGTTGGGCGTGTAGGCGCTGAGTTTGGTGATGGGCGCTTGGGGCGGGTAGTCAGAGTAACTGTCGACGGCTTTGACTTGGGCCCCCGCGCCGATCGCGAAGAGTATCTCGGTTGCGGTTGGCGAGAGGGAAACAATCGCGTTGGGCCGAGACTTGAGAGTGAAGTTTCCGTTGGCCGCCTTAAGGGTCATCGGATAGCTGGATCCGGCTTTCGCAGCGGACTTGGTGCCCGTTGCCCCGCTGGCGAGCGGAACAGACATCAGTCCAAAGAGGACGACGAGAGCCAGCACGCCCTTTTGGATGGAACGCATAGTTAATCTCCGTTAGCTGGTCGGAGGACGAACTAAATCCGTCCACTCCTACGGAGAAGAACGAACCGTCCCTCCACCGAGGACTGATTACGTCGATACAGTGAAGGCGACCGGACTCGTCCCCAATTTGGGGCTTTACCGTTGCGGGACAGCGTCGGGATTTCACCGAACTTCGCTACAGTTGCATCACTTTGGCACAGAGCCGAAGCAGTCAGAGCCTACACACAATTGGCCGAAAGGTTATTGACGTGATTCAACAACGGATTCTCCCATTCACGGGGGTGCTCAACTTTCGCGACCTCGGTGGCTACCAGACCGCTGACGGACGCGTGACGCGCTGGCGACACCTCTATCGAAGTGACGTTCTTCACGATTTGACAGCGAACGATCTTGAACTCTTTCGAAGTCTGGGCGTCGCAGCGATCGTCGATCTTCGAAACCCTTCCGAAGTCGAGCGAACGGGTCGAGGTCTGCTGGCTAATGAGCCAATCAATTTCGTCAACGCTTCTGTGCTGTCCATGGAAGACGTCGAAGAACGCCAGGACACTTCGGTTCTCGGTGAGGACTATCTGTGGCAGCGCTACCTGAGTTACCTTGAAATTGGCCCTGGTGCTTTTGTACGAGCCATTGAAGAGATGGCAGTTGGCGATAACTATCCGATGGTATTCAACTGTTTTTTCGGAAAAGATCGAACGGGTGTTCTGGCGGCTCTCGTGCTTAGTTGTTTGGGAGTGGATCCTCGGACAATTGTTGAGGACTACGCGCTCACCGAAACGCGTGTTGAGCTAATACTTGAGAAACTCCGTAGCGATCCCATTCATCGCGACACCATTGACAAATCTGATCCATTGTTGTTCACCTCGAACGCGAGGACGATGTCGAGGTTCCTCGAGGAATTGGACCATCGCCACGGTGGGGCGCGTTCCTGGGCGTTGAATGCAGGTGTTGACTCCCAACTCCTTGACGTGCTTAGCGACGAACTTCTCGAATGAGCGTTCATTCGGCGCGCACGCCGTAGCTCATCGAAGTCACCAAAGTGGTGTGACGTTGGTTCGTCACTGAACGTTCACCGACGAGTGATCGAACTGGTTACTTTGCGGTAGCCGATGTCGCGAACTCTCGACGGAGCGTCGTTGCCCATCTTCTAGACTCAGTGAAAGAAACGAAGGGAATCTCTTGCGCCGCACGCGAATCGTAGCGACTATTGGTCCAGCATCTGACTCTGATGAGAAGCTCAAGGAGCTCGTTCTGGCAGGTGTTGACGTCCTTCGTCTCTCCTTTGCACACGGCGACATCCCTTCGGGTATCGAACGTCTGCGCCGCGTGCGAGCGATTGCGCCCGAGTTGGCCATCATGGTCGACATTCCCGGACCCAAGATTCGAGCAGGATCCTTTGGCACGTTGCCAGTCGCGCTCGTCGTGGGCGAAGAGACCGAACTCGTCGAGGCATTTGACGAAGTGTCGAGCGCCGAACGTATAACGGTCGAGCGTGAACACGTGCTTTCTCAACTCAAAGTAGGCGACAAGATTCACATCGGCGACGGTGGCGTCTCCTTGGAGATCACGAAACGCGCAAAAACAGTTACCGCGCGCGTGACGTCTGGTGGATCGGTGATGGGCAAGCCCGGACTCTCGCTGCCCTCATCAATCATGAACGATCGTCTTCCTACCGAAGATGACCGCCTTCGCCTTGAGGCGCTTCGACATGAGGATTTTGAGATTCTTGCTGTGTCGTTCGTCAGGTCAGGCTTTGACATCGAATCAGTTCGTGCTGTTCTTTCGCGCGACGACATCATGATCATGGCCAAGATCGAAACTGGTGAGGGCGTTGAGAATCTCAACGAAATCATTGAGCACGCTGACTCGATCATGGTGGCTCGAGGTGACCTTGGCGTGCGCCTGCCAATCGAAGAGGTACCTCACCTTCAAAAAGAGATCGTACGACTCGGAATTCGCTACGCCCGTCCCGTCGTGGTCGCAACCCAAATGCTTGAGTCAATGACGCACGCCCAGGTGCCGACGAGAGCCGAAGTGACCGACGTCGCCAACGCTGTCCTCGACGGGGCGAGCGCGGTTATGTTGAGCGGTGAAACGGCAATAGGTGACGACCCAGTGGGCACCGTTCTTACGATGGACCGTATCGTGCGACGAGCCGAAAAGTCCTTTCCCTACGCCGAGTGGGGCGCCGGACTTGGCGTGCAGCTGCTCGCCGCTTCGAGCACGCAGGCCTCTCGCGTCACTGCCGCGATTACTGGTGCGGCATGGCGTGCAGCAATGGACGAAGGAGCGGTAGCGATTGTTGCGTGCACTCGCTCTGGCATGACGGCGCGCGCTATTTCACGTTTTCGCCCGCCTATGCCTATTGTGGCCATCACCCCGAGTGCGTCAACCGCTCGACAGATGCGCGGATCGTGGGGAATTCAAGAGGTTTTTGTCTCTCCGGCCAACGACATCGACAGTCTCTGTGATGTGGCGATCACCGAACTAAAGAAGGTGGGACTCGCCAAGACTGGCGACGCGATTGTCTTGATGGCTGGCTCATCGTCGGGCGGTACTCCGGTAACGGACACTGTTCGAATGATTATCGTTCCCTAGGGCGTACTCCGACGCAAACGTCATCACCGCGTTACTGCGAGCAATCAGCTAACTCGGTCTATTGAGTTGCGTATTTTCATTAGTAGCTGCTCTTCGGAGTAGGGCTTTTCGAGGAGCGCGACGTCACCGTGAAGGGTCGAGCCAAGAACCGGCTGCGCGTAGCCAGACATGTAAAGGATTCTCAGCTCTGGAATGATGTCGTGGATCTTCTCGGCCACTTCGGGGCCGAGCATGACGGGCAAGAAAACGTCAGTCAGGAGTAGATCGACGTCACCTTCGCGGTGCTCGACAAGCTCAATGGCCTCGGGCCCGCTCGCGCAGACGAGAACGACGTAGCCGTGCCTCTCAAGAATCCTTTTCGTTGCCTCGCGAAGTAGGTCCTCGTCTTCAACCACGAGAATCGTCTCAGTCCCTCGATGATCACGTAACGCTCTTTCGATCTCTATTTTGGTAGGCGTGACGTCGGTCGCAGGAATGAGAACTCTGCACGTGGTGCCAATGCCGGGTTCAGAGTAAAGCTGAATCTCACCGCCAAGTTGAGCGATGATGCCGTACACGGTGGGTAGGCCAAGGCCCGTTCCTTCGCCTTGAGGTTTTGTTGTGAAGAACGGCTCAAAGACGCGTTGAAGGACCGACTTCTCGATGCCTGCGCCGGTGTCGTTCACGCGTAGTCGCACGTACCGACCTGGTTTCATTCCAGGGTGTGTCGATGCGTACGTTTCATCAACATCAATGTTCGCGGTATCGATCGTCAAGAGACCGCCGTTTGCCATGGCGTCACGAGCGTTTATCGCCAGATTGAAGAGAACCTGCTCAATTTGGCCGGGGTCTGCTGTGACGAACCATAGATTCTCTTCGAGGTGGCTGACAAGTTCGATGTTGTCACCGATTACCCGCTCCAAAAGGTGATTGATGTCCGTGACCAGTGTGTTGAGATCGAGAATCTCGAGTTGCAGAACTTCTCTGTGGGCGAAGATTAGAAGTTGGCGCGTCAGTTTTGCCGCTTTCTCGGCGGCGTCGTGGATCTTCTCAAGGTCATCGAGGGCCGCTACGTGGTCGTCCAACTCATTCTTCACGAACGTTGCGTAGTTCAAAATTACGCCGAGCAGATTGTTGAAGTCGTGGGCGATTCCGCCCGCGAGTTGTCCCAGGCTCTCGAGTCGTTCGGCTTGCCGTAAACGAGCTTCGAGAAGTCCTTGATCGTGTTCCAGCGACTTTTGATAGGTGATGTCTCGTCCAATTGCTGAAGAGCCCAATAGATTGCCCGTCTTGTCGCGAATTGGCGAGATCGACACGGAGATGTCAATCACGGTGCCGTCACGACTTAGCCGTTGCGTCTCATGGTGCGCTACTCGTTGACCTCGTCGAATCGATTGGAGATCCCTACGAAGTTCAGCGCGATGACTCGGAGGAGTAATGAACATGATGTTCTTGCCGAGCGCCTCTTCGGTGCTGTAGCCGTACATAAGCTCCGCTCCGCGATTCCAACTGGTAATTGTCCCGTCAAGATTTTTTCCTATGACTGCGTCATCAGTCGAATTGACGATCTCAGCCAAGAGCGCTTCGCAATTGTCATCGTATGGTGGAACGTCTTGCTGGTAATTTAGATAGCCATCAGGAGCCTTCATGAAACGTCCTCCCTACGTACAGGACTTCTCTGGTATTCGATGCCCGACACGTCGATTTTAATTGAACTGAAGAACTAATTGAAGCGGTGCTCAACGAGTCCTTAGGACTGCGAGTTCGTCGAAGCTGCCAACGTTTTTGCACGAGTCACTCGCTATCCGAACTCTTCGAGTGAAATGATGCCGTCTCGAACAGCGACGGCAATGGCTTCGAGTCTCGAGTGTGCACCAAGTTTGGTGAGAATATTGCTGACGTGATTGCGAACGGTATGCGTTGATAGATACATGTTCTCCGCAATGAAAGCCGTCGTTTCTGCTCTCGCCAATCGTCGAAGAACCTCAAGTTCGCGTGCGGTAAGCCACTGCGGCACCTCGGGGGCAGGCGACTTTAGACGGTGCAGCAGCCCCTCAAGTTCATCGAGGCGAATCACTGGCTCGCCCTTTGCGGCGGATCGAACAGCGTCGACGACCTCTTCCCAGGGTCGATCCTTGGAGAGAAAACCGACGCAGCCGGCGTCAAAGGCGAGAGAGAGTATGTCCGATTCTCCGCTTCCGGTCAGCATGAGGACTTTCGTGTCGGGCCATCGTGCAAGGACTTGCTCCGTTGCAACGCCACCGTTACCGTCCGGTAACAAGTAGTCCATCAACACCACGTGGGGGGCTTCAGTGTTTATGAGCGTTATGGCGTTGGCGATTGTGCCCGCGGTGCCGACGACTTCGATGTCAGGTTGTGAGGAAAGAATGCGGGCCAACCCCTCGGCAGTCACCGAGTGGTCATCGACGATAGCGACTCGAATCTGAAGATCCATTGCTTTCATCGCTTCGACATCCTTGACGCTGAGAGTCACCATTTGACTCCTCCCCACAGTCAAGCCTCCCACAGTCCCTTCACTCATTTTCATCAACTTCCTTAAACGAGCGACAGTTTCTGTGTTATCGCGTAGTTTCTCTCTTCACGAGAGAAGTCACACCTAAAACGAACCTTGGAGAATCATTAGAGGATGGAAATTTGGCGCTTTCTCTAAGAAATTATGAGAATGTGCGACAACTCTATATTTCCTGTCCACGAAGAATCGGATGGTCGAGATTAGAAGATGCCCGATATGGTCGAGTCCGTTCCACCAGAAGTACTCGTGACGCTCCACGTGTCACCTGTTAATGGGTGCGCGGTTCCTGTTGCCGCGTATTCGGCGTCGGCGGTGCCACTCGGGCTATTGGTGGCAATCGTCTTACTGGATTTGAGTACGTAAGAATAAGTAATCACGCCGCCAGAAGTGGAATGACTTTGCGTGATGGTGCCTTTCGGGAATCCGTTCGACTGGCTTGCGTACGTGACCCCGGCCGTTTGCGCGATGGAAATGGTGATCGTCATCGCGGTAATCGAAGAAG
>DATCBX010000136.1:0-8151 GCA_036511635.1 Acidimicrobiales bacterium
ATCACGCTTCTGACCTTGATGGTTCTCGGAGGGATTGGCACCTTGAGCGGTGCCGTCATTGGCGGAATTATCTATTCTTTCAGCACCAATCTCATAACCCACGTCAATCAACTCACCGGCGTCAATCCAACGTCAAATCTCGGAGCGAACATGCAGGGCATCATCTTTGGCGCCCTATTGATTCTCACGATGATTTTTGCCCCACGCGGAATTGTCAGTATTAGACATCCGATCCGACGGCTCTTTAGAGCCCGACCCCAAAAGCCTTCCGGGAAAGAAGTACATTAGATATCAAGTTGTACTTAGTTATTCACACAGGGGGATTCAAATGTTCCAGAACCGTCTTCGACGTTCTATGACGTTGATTTCCGTTTCGGCGCTAACGCTCGGAATGGTTTCAACAGGTTTACTAACGGTTAGCGCGAGTGCCACAGGCACGCCTGGCGTGACCGCATCCACGATCACGATTGGTGCTTCGGTTCCATTGTCTGGGATTGCCGCGAGTTACGCATCAGTTTCAGCCTCGGCTAACGCAGTTTTTCGATACATCAACTCCAAGGGTGGCATCAATGGTCGCAAGATTAAGTACGTCCGTCTTGACGACTGCTACAACCTGGCGGCAGCAGGACTTGGTTGCACACAAGCGGCCAACGTCACGACTCTCAGCCAAAATCAGGTGCTCGTCGCTCAGGACCACGTTTTTGCAACGGTAGGCTCACTTGGCACGGCTGCTCAAGAGAGCGTCAAGGCGTACTTGAAGACGAACGGTGTTCCGCAGTTGTTCGTCAACTCTGGATCGAGCGCTTGGGACTCACCTCGTAACTACCCGAACCTCTTTGGCTTCCAGACCAGTTACCAGGCTGAGGGCAAGATTTTTGCCAAGTACATCAAGGCTCATTTCGCCGGACAGAGCGTTGGCTTCATCGGTCAAAACGACGACTTTGGCGCCAACGGCTTCCTCGGACTTAAGGACGGCGGGCTCGCAATTTCGGCCGCCAATCACCTGGTCTATAACCCCTTGGACGCTGTCACTGGTTCAAGTAGTGACATCCAGGCTGACGTTGGGACGCTTCAGGCCAATGGCGTAAAAGTTGTTGTCCTCGACTCAGTGCCGGGCTTCACGTCAGGAATCCTGAGCGTGGCCAAGGCACTCAGCTACTCACCAAAGTGGGTAATCTCCAACGTCGGCGCTGACCCCACGTCAGTGAACAACGTCGGCGAAGCCGGCGCCATCACCCTCGACTACTTCCCCGGTGTCACCAACAACTCTGACCCTTGGATTCCGTGGCTTCGCAAGGTCCTCTTGGCAGACAAGACGGACTTCCCTACGTTCACGGCGAAGTCGGTCATCACGGGTAACGAACTCTACGGCGCTGGCTATGCCGTCGCGTTCGCTCAAGCACTTAAAGCCGAAGGCAAGAACGTCACTCGTAGCGGTTTCGTCAAGGCATTGACGTCAACGACCTTGGACACGCCTTCAATTACGCCACTGAAGTATTCGGGGGGCAACCACCAAGGTCTTACCGGTGGTGTCATCGCAACTATTGCTTCGAATGGTGCAAACGCACCGGTAAAGGCGCTTGAGCCCAACTCCACCGTGTACACCACTGGCAACACAAAGGGCTCGCCCATCACAACGACGACCAAGTTGAACGTCACACCGATTCCGAGCTGGTTGAAGTAACGCTCTAAACATCGTTCCACGAAGCCACCACCGAAGTCGGGTGGTGGCTTCGTGCTTTTCAATCAAAACTATGCCCAGGTCGATCAGCAGTCGATCTCAGTAACATTGTCATACTGCGCTACTTACCGCGTCGACGCCAATCGAGGAGGACACGTTGATTCCCATTCTGACGTGTGTCGAAATGCGCGAGGCTGACGCGAGAGCTCTTGGTGTGCGCAGCAACGACGCGTTGGTGAACCTCGCGGGTACTGCGGTTGCTCTCGAAGCTAAGCGGCTTCTGGGTTCCTGTTATGGAAAACGTGCTGGTGTGATCGCGGGACCCGGACTCAATGGCGCCGACGGCAAGGTCGCCGCTCGGTGGTTAGAGTCTCGTGGCGCTCGAGTCGACGTTCATTCGCTGAACGATGTGCCGCGTGAACTTTACGGGTACGACCTGGTGATTGACGCGGCCTTTGGGATTGGCTGCTCGCGTCCTTACTTTGCGCCAAAAGTTCCAGTAGGCACGCTGGTACTCGCCGTCGACGTTCCCTCTGGGGTTGACGCCGACACCGGAGCACTTCTTGGCGCACCTCTCGTGGCTTCCGTGACACTTGCCCTCGGCGCTCTAAAAACCGCACACCTTAGTGGTCCATCAACTGACTACGTCGGAGAAGTTCGCTACGCCGGACTCGGAATTGTCGCGACTTTTGAGAATGGTCTTCTCGAGGACGCTGATCTCGCAACGATGGTTCGCTTCGGTCACAGCGATCACAAATGGGCACACGCCATAGAAGCGCTGGTGGGCTCAACGCTGATGCCCGGTGCAGCGGAACTCGTCGTTCGAGGTGCGCTCGCCGGTGGTGCGTCAATGGTTCGTCTCAACAGTCGCGACGACGTCGCGTCGCTCGTGTCACTCCCGCCCGAAATAGTTCATTCAACCGAAGCCGACGTCGATCCGCGCTGCCGCGCGATTATTGCCGGGCCGGGACTGGGACCAAAGGCGGCTGAGTGGTTGCACGATCGGATCGCCCACCTCGACGTGCCCGTCGTCTTAGACGCCGACGGACTCGACCGAACGATGATCGACGAGCTCTCTCCACGTGACGGTTCGTGGGTATTAACTCCACACGAGGGAGAGTTCGAGCGACTTAGTGGCCAACCTCTCGGCGCGAATCGATTTGACGCGGTACGCGACATGGCCAAATCCACAGGATGCGTCGTTCTTTTGAAAGGTCCGACGACCGTTATTGCCAGTCCCGCCGGTGCACTTCGCGTTGTCACCTCTGGAACGCCAGCTCTTGCGACAGCGGGTACTGGCGACGTGCTGGCCGGACTTATCGCCGCCACTATCGCACGAGGTCACGATCCATTTGACGCGGCTGCGTTGGCGGCGCATCTTCACGGACGAGCGGGCTCTCGACTCAAGGCGTACGCCACTGCTTCTGACGTGGTCATTGAGATTCACCACCTAATGAGTGAACTCAAATAACCGGAGACAGTCCGCCGTCGATGCTGATACCCACACCCGTTATGTAGCTCGCCCGTGGTGAGAGCAAAAAAGTCGCGAGGTCAGCGAACTCCTCCGCCCTTCCCACTCGGCCCAGTGGGATCTTTGAGTTCTTGGCCATGTTCACGTAGAACTCGTCGAGCGACACGTTGGCGCTGTCCGCTCGGCGAACCCACTGTCCGGACTCGATGAGACCAATCAAAATAGCGTTCACTCGCACGCCAAGAGGTCCAACTTCGTTGGCCATGGCCTTTGTAAGAGCCAATCCGGCCGCGCGTGACGCCGTGGTCGGCGTTGAATTCGCCCCCGGAGAGCGGGCCATGATCGCCAGCACGTTGATAAGTGCTCCTTTGGATGCTTCGAGGGCGCTGAGTGCTCGACGCGACACGTGCAAAGCGGCGATAACTTTCAACTCGTAGTCACGTCGCCACATCTCGTCATCGGATTCAGCGATAGAACTACCAGCCGATTGTCCGGCGTTATTCACTACACCGTCGAGTTGACCAAAACGGGCAATGGCCTCCTCAATGAATGCGTCAATTTCCTCGCCTTTGGTGACGTCAGCTTGAAAACACAAGGCTTCAGAGCCGAGAAGTTCTTGGGCCCGCTGCAGACGATCGGCGTCTCGGCCACAGACCGCCACTAGGGCGCCTTCACTGACCAGTCTCTGCGCGAGACCGAAACCTAATCCGTCACTGCCACCCGTAATAAGGACAACACGTCCATTCAGTTCTAAATCCACGCGCTCATCCTACAAACGATTCATCGGGAAAAATCCTGCCGCGAGAATGCGGACGCCTGTCAATCTCGACGAGACAGCACGGCGAATCAAGAACTACTGCAAGTAGTTCTCAACGACGTCTTCCTTACGAACCGACGCCAGGTCAGGATTTTGTCCCGCACTTCGACGAGCACGACGTTGGCGAAGCAGGTCGTAGGCCTGATCGAGTTCGACTTCGACAGCTTTTAGGCGCGCGAGCTGATCTTTCGCTAGCGGTGTGCCGTGATGCGATTCCTCGAGTTCTTGCTCTTCAACTGAGAGTTTCTCGATGTGACTCAAAATCGTGCCGTCGTTCATGAGAGGTCCTTTCAATTTCGTCAAGAGTTCGCGCATCTCTACACGACACCATTGTCAGTATCTTAAGGCGTTAGATTCCGGTGTGTTCAGTTCGAACGGGGTTGGGGTCGGGCACGTACGGCATCAACGCGTGGGCCGGTATGACGCCGAGACGACCGGCCTGAAAGTCTTCCATTGCCTGAATGATCTCAGAGCGAGTGTTCATAACGAAAGGACCATAAT
The DNA here is from genome assembly GCA_036511635.1 of Acidimicrobiales bacterium. Lineage (GTDB taxonomy): Bacteria > Actinomycetota > Acidimicrobiia > Acidimicrobiales > RAAP-2 > RAAP-2. The sequence goes on from DATCBX010000136.1 coordinate 4,471, forward strand.
GCTCGACGTGTTCACCAATCGGCTGTCCACCGAGAACCAAAAGTTCGAAATTGACGGTTCTCGAGTCTTGACGAGCGTCGGCACTCAGGCGCACCCAATCACCCTTATTTAAGGTAGCGAGTTGGCCCATTTCAATAGGTCTCTTCTCGCTCCCTACAAAACCCGAACCTGCGAGCACGTAGACCAGTGCGTTAAAAGAGGAATCCCACGGCAGATCGAGCAGCGCACCTGGCGAGAGCGAGACGTGAGTCATGGCCATGGGTGTATGAGTTGAACCTGGACCTTTGTGTCCACCGATATCACCAGCAATGATGCGCACCAGCGACTCACCGTCAGGCGAGGACACCATCACTACGTCATTCGCTTCAAGCCCTTGGTAGGCCGGCGAGATCATTTTGTCCTTCGAAGGAAGATTCACCCACAACTGGATGCCGTGGAAAAGCCCGCCTGACACGACGAGTTCCTCAGGGGGCGTTTCAATGTGCAATATTCCATTGCCCGCAGTCATCCACTGTGTGGCGCCGTTTTGGATAAGTCCGCCACCACCGTTGGAATCTTGGTGCTGAAACGTTCCGTCAATCATATAAGTGACGGTTTCGAAGCCACGATGTGGGTGCCATGGCGTTCCCTTGGGTTCAAATGGCGGGTAGTCAATCTCACCCATTTGGTCCATGTGTACAAAAGGGTCGAGGTCCTTCATCGCTACTCCGGCAAAGGCTCGACGAACGGGGAATCCTTCACCCTCGAGTCCTCGAGGTGCGGTGGTCACTGATTTCACCGAGCGTTCGCTTCCTGATGCGATGGCGTGGGTCGCTAGACGGGGAAGATCAGTCCACTTTTCGGGTGTCACGGCAGGCATTTTGACCTCATTCTCTTGAACATCACACAAAGTACTGCAGCATTTTATGGAGAACTTTCACGAATAAATCGCTCTTGGCATCGATGAATACAAATCACTTTCGGAAAATTTGAGAATTCGACGCCAACGTCGCGCGGCCCTGTTGGTAATTGTTGCACAAGCCGTTAATTTTCCCTTTCTCAGCCCTTGATTTCGCTTTCTGTATCTGGTATCTGGTGATTCGCCTTCTTTGGCGACGGGTTGTGCACATTCTGTGCGAAAAAGTGCTCTTCGTCGTCACCACATTTGCTAGGTGATTACCGAGCTCTCCTCACACTCATCAGGCAATGTGCTTAATTGTCATGTCGCTCACAGAATCGTCACGAGGTGCTCATCAATGAAATATCAATGGAAACGACTAATACGAAGAAAATCTAAATGTCACATAATGAAAATTAGTTGTTTCGCCGTTCTTGAGATTCCTCACAGACGTCTCACACGACATTCACAAACTTGCACACGAGACTTGGAAGTGTTCGAGATCATCTCGGATGGACGCAACGGAGGAATGTCATGCAAAAGAGAACAATCAAGATTGCGAGTCGCACCGTTACATCGTTGGCCATGGGTATGGCACTGACGGTTGGTAGCGCGAGCCTCGCTTCCGCGGGAGGACATCATGACAACGGTGGTAAGAACCACGACGTTGCTAGTGGAAAAATCTCGCTATTCGATTACGCAAAAGCCGGTAACGGCGGATACGTGACCGCAGTCACTTCAACGTCCGTCACCGTCCTGAAATGGGATGGCACAAGCGCGACGTACACGCTTACACCCACAACGACCTACACCCAAGGAAAGGCTGCGTCGACGATTGCTTCCTTAGTTGTTGGTGACCGAGCGGAGATTCGTACGACAGCCGATGCCTCGACAACTGCAGCGTCGGTCAACATTGAGTTGGCCGAGTTGTTTGGAACAGTCAAGTCAATTAGCGGCAATTCAATTACGATCAGCGATCCCCAGGGATTTAGTCGCACGATTGTCGTGAGCAGCGCAACTACCTACACCAACGCTGGTGCCGCGGGCACGCTGGCCAACGTAGTTGTTGGTTCAAAAATTGCCGCGCAAGGGACCATCGACGCTAACTCGACGTCACTTGACGCCTCGAGCGTCACAATTGGTACCGCCGGTCACGTACACGAGGCAAAAGGTACCGTGACTGCTGTCACGAGTTCGTCGGTGACCGTTCAAAGTAAGGACAACACCCTGACGACTTACACCTACACGCCCACGACCACGTTTGTTGAAGGTTCACTTCCAATAAGCGCGTCGAACGTGGTTGTTGGTCAAAGCGTTGGGATTGAATTCAACTCTTCTGCGGCCACAACGGCGCTCAAGGTAGAGGTCTCCTTGTCCTTTGAAGCTGGCACCGTCACCACCATCAGCGGTAACAACATCAGCATTAAGGACTTCCAGGGAGCCGCTCACACAATTGTCGTGAGTTCCGCAACGACCTACAACCTCAGTGGAGGCGCTGGCAAGCACGAGGTTGACGCTGGCAAGGGCACTACCCCGGGAAGTCTGACCAACGTGATCGTTGGGGCGAAAATCTTCGCCTCGGGCGCTCTCGCCTCAGACGGAACGACGCTGGATGCGCAACGAGTGATAGTCGCTCCTGCTACCCCACCCGTACCTGTGCCAGTACCCCCCACTCCCCAGACTTCAAAGGGTGGTGACCACAGCAATCACAGTGACAATGACAGCGACGACAGCACCAACGGTTCCAACAGTGGTGCTCATGTTTCCATCAGTAGCAACCAAGGTTCCAACGGTGGCGACAATGGTTTCAACGTCAGCGCCTTTGGGTCAGTTGATCTAGGTCACAACCACGACTAGGTTCACCTCTTTGGGCTGAACAGGCAACCCACCAAGCGATTGGCGAGACAAACGTCAGTCGGTTGGTGGGTTTCTGTTTGGTATCGAGGTACAGAGTGAACGTCGACTTTCTAGTGCGACGAATGGTTTGGCCATGCGCCGAGGTGGAGCATTGAACGGTAAGTTGGAGTGTGTCAGACCCAGCAATGGTCACCTGCGAAACAAACTTTTATAGGTAAGAGATGGAGAGCGTGACTACCGCAACCAGTTGGCTCTGTGATATGGACGGCGTGCTTATCACTGATGGGCACATGGTTGACGGAGCTGACCGCTTCCTTAACCGCCTTCGTGCGACCAATCGCACGTTTCTCGTGTTGACGAATAACTCCCTCTTCTCCCCCAAAGAACTCAGTTCGATGCTGGCATCTATGGGCCTTGACGTCGCCGAGGATCAGATGTGGACCTCGGCACTCGCTACCGCACAGTTCGTGCACGACCAGCGACCAAAGGGCACTGCCTTTGTGATTGGCGAGAACAGTCTGCACGAAGCACTCGAAAAGATTGGCTACCACGAGGGAATCGACAGCGCCGACTACGTCGTGCTCGGCGAAACCTGGAACTACTCGTACGACGACATCACTACCGCGATCAGGCTCATAGAAAAGGGGTGCTCATTCGTCGCCACCAATCCTGAAACGACAGGTCCGACACCCGAAGGTTCTCATCCTGGTTGCGGTGCAATGGCCGCGCTCATCGAGAGCGCGACTGGAGTCGAACCGTACTTTGTTGGCAAACCCAATCCGGTCATGATTCGCGACGCGCTGAACATTATGGGTGCACACTCCAAGTCGACCGTCATGATTGGTGACCGCATGGAGACCGATATTCTCGCGGGCACCGGCGCGGGCGTCGAGACGATTCTCGTACTCTCGGGCTTTGCGAAACGCGACGATGTCAACAAGTTCGCC
>DATCBX010000137.1:0-6551 GCA_036511635.1 Acidimicrobiales bacterium
CATCGCAGACCCGCCGCTTCGAACTGTTCGCGGTAACGGGCGTTGAATTCGTATCGGTGACGGTGGCGCTCGGAGACCACGGTCGTACCGTAGAGCTCAGCAACTTGAGATCCTTCGTCCAACATCGCGGGCCACGCGCCAAGGCGCATCGTGCCACCGAGGTCAGTGACGTCCATCTGCTCGGCCAAGAGCGAAATTACCGGCGCCGAAGAGGTGTGCGTGAATTCTGTGGATTGCGCGTCGCTAAGACCAAGGACGTGCCGTGCGAACTCAATGACCTGAATCTGCATGCCAAGACAGATTCCGAGATAGGGAATGTCGTGTTCGCGAGCAATTCGCGCGGTGGCGATCATGCCCTCAATGCCTCGTTCGCCAAAGCCACCGGGAACGATGATGCCGTCGTACTGGCTGAGACGATCAGCGTCAATCTCTGAAGGAACACGCTCGGCCTCGAGCCAATCAATCTTGGTCTTCGCGCCAATGGCAAAACCGGCGTGTCGAACGGACTCACCGACGCTCAGATACGCGTCGGGCATCGTGACGTACTTGCCAACAATGCCTATTCGAAGCGTGCTCGTGGTGTTGTGCACGCGGCGCACCACGCTCTCCCATGGTCTTAGATCAATGGGATGCTCATCTAAATCGATGTTCAAGGTATTACAGACAATCGTGTCGAGACCACCGTTGTGCAGCGTGATCGGAATGTCGTAGATGCTCTCTTCGTCAACCGCGGAAATGACCGCGTTGACCGGAACGTCACAGAGCAATGAAATCTTGCGTTTCAAGCTGTCAGAAATTGGCTGGTCACTTCGACACACAATGATGTCGGGTTGGATACCACGAGAGCGAAGTTCGGTGACCGAGTGTTGTGTGGGCTTAGTTTTCTGCTCACCTGAGGGCGCGAGATAGGGAACGAGCGTCAAGTGAACGTAACAGACGTTGTCGCGACCGGCGTCTCTGCGAAATTGACGGATCGATTCGATAAAGGGCACGATCTCGATGTCACCCACCGTGCCACCAATTTCAACAATCACGACGTCGGCGCCCAACGATCCCTGGCGGCGAATTCGTTCCTTGATTTCGTCAGTAATGTGCGGGATGACCTGCACGGTCTTGCCTAAGTAGTCACCTCGACGTTCCTTTGCGATCACGTTGGAATAGATCGAGCCAGTCGTCGTGTTCGAGATCTTGGACAACGATTCATCAATGAATCGCTCGTAGTGACCCAGGTCTAGGTCGGTCTCGCCTCCGTCGTCAGTGACAAAGACCTCGCCGTGCTCTCCAGGATTCATGGTCCCTGGATCGACGTTCAAATAAGGATCGAGCTTGCACATCGTGACCTTGAGACCACGAGATTTGAGAAGGCGACCTAGAGAGGAGGCGGTTAATCCTTTGCCGAGCGAACTCGACACTCCGCCTGTTACAAAGACGTACTTTGTCATTGTAAAACTGCTCTTCTCACGGAACAATATCTTAGTGAGAGAAATCGGCCTCGGCGCGAACTTCGGAAGAGTTTTCAAGTAATTGTTGCGCCAACGCTCTCGATTCGCTGGTGACTTCGTCGCCAGCGAGCATGCGAGCAATTTCACGTACGCGATCATCGCCCTTTAATGCCCGAACCGTCGTCGTTGTCACGCCACGTTCGGTCTTCTTTTCGATGACAAAGTGATGATCGGCCCGGGCGGCGACCGACGCTAAGTGCGTCACGGCGAGGACCTGTTGGTGGCGTCCGACCTCGTAGAGACATTCGCCGATCTGTTGCGCGACTTGGCCACCCAGGCCGGCGTCGACTTCGTCAAAGACGGCCACAACGTCTTCGTTGGCGGTCTCGAGGGAAAGTGCGAGCAACACGCGACTCAACTCTCCCCCACTCGCGAGCGTCGCGAGTGGACCTTCGGGCAATCCTGGATTGGGCGTGAAGAAGATCTGCGCGTCAGAACCGTCGTCGCCGTCGACGACGAAACGAAGTGAGGCGTTCGCGAGGGCAACTCTGGTCAGTTGGGCGCGAACGGCGTTCGTCAGCGACGTCGCGGCAAACTCCCGCTCTTGGCGAACACGACGCGCGAGTAGCGTTTCACGCTCTTCTAGTTTCTGAATCTCCTGATCAAGCCCATCGAGTCGTTCAGACTCACTGATGAGTCGACCGTACTGAGTTCGCAACTCGAGACTGGTGGCGAGCGCGCTCTCGAGTGAGCCACCGTACTTTCGCGCGATCTGCTGGAGGACACTCGCGCGCTCTTCGAGCGTAGCGAGGGTCGAGGGATCAAAGGCGTCTGGATCGCCCAGTGTGGCGAGTTCACTTAGTGCCTCACGAGCTTGAATGAGGGACTCTCGCAGGCTCGCGCGCACGTTGTCGTAGGCCTCGCCCGAAGGCAGACGAGAGAGCGCGCGAGAAAACTGGGGCAAGACTGCTTCATCGGTGTCGGCGTCAAAGATCGCGAGGACCTCAACGAGTGCGGCCTGGCCGTCTCGCAAGGTGGTCAGTCGGGTGAGCTCCTCGAGTGTTTCGCTCAACTCGCTCGCCGACAGAATCGCCACCGTCTCAAGCTCACCAAGTTGAAACAGGAGAAACTCCAGCTCTCGTTGCCTCGCCGTTGCGTCACCACCAAAGTCGTCACGAAGATGTCGTGCGTCTCGGAGTTCAACCCGGACGTCATCGAGGTCTTTTGTTTCGACTCCGCCACTCTCGTCAATGAGGCGCACTGTCTCGCTTCGATTTCTCAGAGCGAGCGAGTCGTGCTGGCCGTGCACCACAATAAGCTCATCAGCCAAAGACCGAAGAGCATCGACACTTGAGGGTGCCCCATTGAGCGAACTTCGCAGTCGTCCCGTGGTGGTGGTCTCTCTTGAAAAGACGATTTCCTCGTGTTCGCCGCGCAGAAAGAGGGCCGCGGCGTGTGTATCTGAAGTAAGCGCGTAGCGCGAAGTACCCGCGTCACTACCCAAGCAGAGTCCCAAAGCACCCAGTAATAACGTTTTACCGGCACCGGTCTCTCCCGTGATGACGTTAAAACCGGATCCGAATTCAAGTCGCGCGTCGTCAATGACGCCTAGTCCGTGCGCGTAGAGCTCAACGAGTTGCGCCTTAGGCATGACCTTCTCGAAGGCTGTGGCGCAGCCGGGTCGCAAGATCAAAACTCCGCGTCGCCACCACTCGAACCGGCGACGGGTTCTGGCGAATCTCCACAAATTGACCGGGCTGGAGTGAACCAATCGTTCTTCCGTCAGCTACCAGGACCGCTGGGTTCTCCTCAGTGACAAAACGGATGACTTTGTCGTCTGGCACCACGATGGACCGGTCGATGGTGAAGTGCGGTGCTATCGGCGTCAAAATCATGAGTGACATCGACGCGTCCACAACGGGTCCTCCGGCGGAGAAGTTGTAGCCAGTACTTCCTGTGGGCGTCGCCACCATGACACCATCGGCTGAGTAGGTCAAATACTCTTCATCGTCCACGTACGTTTTTACCTTGACCATGTGGCCCGCGCTTGCTCGCTCGACGACGACCTCATTGAGCGCGAACTCAGTGCTGTCACTGCCTGAAATGGTGATTTGAAGTGCGAACCGTTCTAAGACGGTGTCATCAGCAATGGCCCCTCGAATATTCTCCAATATCTCAGTTGGCGGAACGTTCAAAAGAAATCCCACGCGGCCAAGATTGACGGCGATAACGCGTGCACCCGCGTCGTGAGCGAGTCTCGCCGTTTTTAGGAAAGTACCATCGCCACCAAGACTCACGACCAGGGTCGACGCAGTCAGTTGAGGTGGTTCACTCGAATCCAAAAGATAGACCGTCGACGAAATTCCCTCGTCATCCAAGTGTGCACCGACGTTATGAGCGAGCTCGACAGCGTCGTGTCGGTTGCTAAATGCAGTAAAGAGAAGATCAGTCACGTGGCACCTCGACCAATGGTAGTTACAAAGGTCCAACAGTCGTACGACGACGTAGGAATTTCAATCCCGCAATTCCTTCAAATATTCCCGTCACGGTTGCGTTACCGCGTCCGTCGTGCCTCGTTCTAACTCAACTGGTCGCCGGAACTTGACGAGCCACGGGAGCGACGCGGAGGGGGCAACGTGAGAGGTGGTTGAAGTCGGGGAGGCAAATCGCCGAGTAACTCCGTCGTCACTTGAGCAATGATCTGAACCGCTTTCTCGAACGCCTCTTCGGTCTTTTTCGATGTAGAGCTGACCCCGCTGACTTTTCGGACGTACTGGCGCGCCGCCGACTCAATCTCTTGTTCGGTGGCCGCTGGATCAAGTCCGCGAAGAGTGGTGATGTTTCGACACATATCAAAACAGTAGAACTCGACCAGGTGGCGAAATCAGACGAATATGGGCCAATTTGAGCCTCGATAATAAATATTTTATGTAGATACTCACTATCTCTCAAGAGATGAGAAAGAATGTAGTACCAGGTCAGAGTCTATTTTTTCTGGGTTTTTCCGCGTGAGTGGCCTTCGGTTTTCGGTTCCGCACCTTAAGATGATGCCTGCAGTTACGACTGCTTCATCGCCCCACAGAGTTGTGGACCAGGTGATCAACCCAACTGTGCCCCTTGGTGCGGGTATTGAGAAACTCACCAAGGCTTAGGCCGAACGCCAGCGATTCTTCGCTCCATTGCGTTCGAGCCTTTTGCACAAATACAGGAGATATCCGTGCGAAGAGTTCTTTTTGCCTTTTTGGCGATCCTATTTAGCCCCCTGGTACTTCTACTGCCATCCGCCAACGCGGCGGTACTTAAGACACCGGCGCCAATTGTCCATAAGGTCAATGTGGTCGCCGTCACGCCGGCTCCAGTCCCTGTCGTTCTCAGTCCCGAAGAACGCCAACTTCTCGTACTGGCGGCGAGCGCGGGAGTCAGTGTGGCCACACTTCGCGCCGAGTGGCAGCACGTGGCCGTATGCGAAGTCGCCGGCAACTGGTCGATGACTGGCTCCGCTTACTCTGGTATTGGCTTTCTCAACTCCACGTGGTATCAGTACGGCGGCACGCGCTACGCGTCGTTCGCCGGTCTGGCCACCGAAACCGAACAGATCATTATTGGCATGGAAATAACGGGCGGTTGGGTGCCTGATCAGAACGGATGCTCTCCGTCGGGTTGGTAAACGTCGAAAGCCACGAGGTTTATAACGCGACAGCGCTACCATCCGATTATCGACAGAGGAACTCCAAGAAACGTGAGATGAATGAACCGCACTAGAGCGATACTCATTGTCGGTGCGCTCGTCTGTTCATCACTCCTCGCTCCCCTCTCAGGTCCAGGAGCGTTGGAATTCTCGTCTCATCCTCTCGCTCTGGTCGCTCTCCCTCATGTTCAATCCCAGAGACTCGGAACGATCCTTCCAAAGACGAGCTGCCGTGTATTCCCCGTCAACAACGTATGGAATACACCCATCAAGGGACTTCCGGTAAACACGAACAGCGCCACCTGGCTTGCCGCGATGGCGGCGGCGACAACAAATCTCCACCCCGACTACGGTCCCTCGTCGAATCCTCAACAGCCCTACGGCATCCCGTGGCAGCTTGTGCCTTCGCATACCGCGTTCACCCGTATTACTTTTCTCTACGCGTCAGAGAGCGATCGTCGGCTCTATCCACTCAACGCGAGGACGCCTATTGAAGGCGGTTCTGATCGTCACGCGTTGATGCTCGACCCCAGGGCATCGCCAACGTCAAAGCCGTGCACGCTCTTTGAGACCTACGACACGCACTTTCAGAGCAATGGTCGTTCGACGGCCGACTCGGGCGCGGTGTGGAATCTCAATTCCAACGCTCTACGACCTAGTGGGTTCACCTCGGCCGACGCCGCAGGACTTCCGATTCTGCCGGGCCTCGTAAACTACGACGAAGTCGCCTCGACGTCGTTGAACCACGCGATTCGTTTCACCGCTCAGTGCACGCAACGGTCCTATCTCTGGCCCGCACGACACGAGGCGGGTCAGGCGAATAGCAACTGTCCTCCAATGGGCGCGCGTTTTCGCCTGAGTGCTTCGTTCACCCTCCCATCCTCGGCGTGTAGTGCGTTCTGCCAAAGAGTGATAAACGCTATGAAAACCTACGGATTGATCCTCGCCGATAACGGGAGCAATTGGTACTTCCAAGGCACCGCCGACACTCGGTGGACGGGCAACGAAGTCAATCAACTGAAGCAGATTCCGGCCAGTGCTTTCGTCGCGGTCGACGAGTCGTGCTTGATGGTTAATGCCGATTCGGGTCAAGCCCGTCAACCAGGAACGGCAGCGTACTCGCAAAACTGTGGATGATTTCACCGCTCAGCGGCACCAAAGCGGACTGAGGGTAACTGCTCGTCGATACGTGTGGGCGAGATCGAATCACGTGATTAATCTGAAGGAATCTGAGCAAGAAAGTAGAAACCGTGAGCGACAAGGAATCAGCGGAACCAACGCAGGCTGAATTGACAAATGCCTGGAACAAGACAATCATCGACGAATTTCATGCCAACGACGGAATAGTAGGCGGACCCTTTGAGGGAAACACGTTGCTGTTACTGCACACCAAGGGCGCTCGAACGAAAACTGAGCGGGTC
>DATCBX010000138.1:0-9803 GCA_036511635.1 Acidimicrobiales bacterium
GATCTCCTCGTTCTCGTGAAATCACCGACCACGTTGAGAGCGCCACCCCACGCGCGAAGGAGTGTTCCTTGGTGATTAACGATCGCGAGATTGAATCCAGAAGGGAATTCGTCGCTCAGGGCATCTAAAAGAAGCGACTCGATCTCTTCGCGAGAGGACTTGGAAAATGATCTCGTCTCCCTGGCGTATTCAAGTTTGAGCCGTGAAGGAAATTCACTTCTCATAGGGGGGATACTGACAACGAATCATTCTCAGTCACCGTTTCATTCGTTGGTGCGACGATGTTCGGTGTCGTTTCGAAAATGGAAGATCCCACGCGGTGCATTCTGATCTCTTCGGCTCCGTAACGTTCGTCCACGCGGTGGGCACTGTTGGGAGAGAAGCCGGCGGATCGATAGAGTCGTTGTGCCCGCTCGTTCTCTTTGAAAACCCAGAGCGTTACCGGGCGATCCCCAAGGCCACTCAGTTCCGATAGTGCTCGGTCGAGAAGTAGTCGGCCGAGGCCTTGACCGCTCGCACGAGGTGCCACGTAGAGCGAATAGAGATGACCGTATCTGGGGTCATCATGATCGTCACCAAATCTCGCGAAGCCGACGACGTCACCCTCGGGCGACTCAGCAACGATGGTGGTCGTGACGTCCGCGGTCACGAGACCACCGAGCCAGTTCGTGGTCTCTTCTTGATCGAGTGATGCAAGGACCGATTCGTCCACAAAATCTTTGTAGCCATCCCTCCATGCTTCGATAAAGACTGTGGCGATGGCAGGTGTGTCGTTGGCTTGCGCAACTCTGATTGTTCTTTCCTTCGGTGTCGGTTCTAAAGAGGACACGACGTTGCGAGGGCGTTCGAGGCCGGTTTGAAAGCGGAATCGGTCACCTCGATACAGGGACTGAACAAATTCGGTCGGTTGACCGCGAGTATCGAGAGATCTGCGCGACAACATCAAAAGAGGCGTGCCTGGTGAACATCCGAGCAGCTCGGCTTCGCGTCTCTCGGCCGACACGGCTTCAATGGTTTCTTCCGCCGAGGCCAGTTCGATTCCATAGTTGGAAGAGAGGAGTTGGTACAGCGAACCACTGTCACCAAGAGCTGCCGCGATGCCGTCGAATCGCAAAGCGTGAAGGAACAACACCTCGATGGCGATTGGATCTTCATCGGCGAATCGAAGGCGCTCGATACGAAGTACTTCGGTGTCCGCGGCAAGTCCAAGTTTCGCGGCAATATCGATACTTGCTGGAAGTCGACGAACATCGATGAGCTTTGAACTTGGAAAGATGCCGCGAGCGCGCATACCTTCGGTGTGACTCATGAGCTCAAGTCGCTGCTCAATCTTTGCGCGAGCTACGAACGTTCCCTTTCCCTGGCGACGAAAAATCCGCTGTTCATGTTCAAGTTGAGCGAGAGCTTGGCGAACGGTCGACCTCGACACGCCGTAGGTTTCGCACAGTTCTCGTTCGGTGGGTAAGCCCGCTCCGTTGGGCATCCCTTTGATGAGCGTCAAGAGAGCGTCGTGGACGCCCAAATATTTAGGAGATGAGGCGTCGGTGTCTCGGATCAAGCCGGGTTTAGTATTCACGACACCCCCCAAACGACGCGACCTAAAGAGGCTGCGTGGTTGAAATCTACCAATAAGAATTGGTCCGGTCAATCTTCTACTCTTCGAAGCCTTGAATTGCCCGATTTTGAAAATTTACAGATATTTTGGTTCGCGCATCCAACAGAACAGTGATTTGTATGTGACAAGTGGTGACTTGACTAGACCAAATTCAAACTGTATCCTCGCCCCTAAGGCCCGTAGGGCCAAACCTAACCAGGGGGAGTAAATGAAACGATTTCATGGAATACGGGGACTGGCCTCAGGAGTTCTAGCGATCAGCATGGTGGCGGCGTTCTCGACCACCATCGGAGCCGCAAGTTCTGCTTCGGCGGCGTCAGGTTCAACGTTCGTCGTTGGCTCTGTAAGCAGTGTTCTCAAGCTCGACCCACAGACAGTGACGAACTTTCTTGACTTTGAGTCCCTCGGACTCGTTTACGAGACACTCGTCAAGTACAACGCGAAGACCCAGATTGTGCCGGGACTTGCGACGAGTTGGACGACGTCAGCCAATGGCCTTTCGATGACCTTTACGCTTCGCGCAAATGTCAAGTTTGACGACGGCTCGACGTTGAGCCCGGCTGACGTGGTTGCTTCATTGCAGCGCGCCCAGTTGGCCGCGACGGCAGATCCATCGGCCACGTACATTTCGTCGGTCACGGGCATTGCCGCGAGTGGATCGAACAAGGTCGTCTTGACCTTGAGTCACCCCGACTCTTCGATTCTTCAGGGTCTTACGTCGATAAACCTATCGATTTTGCCCGCGTCAGCAATCAGTGCGGGAACGATTGCGAAGCAGCCTGACGGCACTGGCCCCTTCGTGTTTTCGAACTGGACGCCTACGACGTCATTCACCGTGACGGCCAATCCCAACTACTGGGGCGGTCAGCCTTCCTTGGGGACCGTAGAGATTGAAACGATTCCGACCGAAACGTCAATCTCGTCGGCACTTCAAGCTGGCACCATCCAATTGGGATTGTTCGCTCAGCCGACCGTTGTTTCGACGATTCCTACCAACTACCCGGTCCAGAAGGTATTGAACCTTTCCTACCGTGCCTTGCAGTTGCAGGACAAGACAGGAATATTCTCGAACGTGAACGTGCGTCGAGCAGTTGCCTGTGCGACGAATCGCAATCAGATTATGAACGACGCAGTCTTCGGTAAGGGTAAAATCGTTGGACCAATTCCGCTTGGACCATACGCCACGACGCCGGTCTCCTCGATCTGCCCAACGCAGAACTTGAAGCTAGCGAGGAAGTACTTGAAGGCCGCTGGTAAGCCAAAGGGCTTCTCGTTCACCGCGATTACCTCAACCGACCTCGACTCGACGTCCTTGGCTCAAGCCATCGCGATGCAGTCGGAGTTGGCAACTGTTGGTATCAAGATGAACATTCAGAACCTTGCCTCAGCTGCGTACATCTCAGACTGGCTCGCGGGTAACTTCCAGGCCGCGTTTGCCGACAATGGCGCCAACTTGAACCCGTACGTAATGTACGGACGATACTTTGGCGCTGGTGGAACTCTGAGTACTCCGGCTGGTTACGTGTCAACCAAGACGCAGAATCTCTTGCTCGCGGGTGACCAGGCGAAGACTGCTACCGCTGCAGCAACCGCGTGGAAGAATCTCTCGAACAACTTGACGGGTAACGCCGTGTGGATCTGGCTCTTTGACTCGTACCAGTTCGCCGCGCTTGCTCCGAACGTAAAGGGATTCGTACTGTCGCCTGTCAACTCCACCCAGCTGTCGAGCTTGGCTAAGACGACGCTCTCCTAGAGCTTCTGAGGTCCGTCGCACGATGACAATATTTTCGTTCGTCGTGCGACGGATTCTCAGCATGTTGTTAACGCTGTTCGGTGTATCAGTAATTATTTTTGTTGTACTTCGTTTGCTCCCTGGCAATGCTGTAACTGCCGCGATGGGCGTGAGTGTCGGACTACTCACTCACGCCCAAGTCGCGGCACTCAACCACTACTACGGCGTAGGACAACCGCCAGTTGAGCAGTATTTCTCGTGGCTCCACGCCACGCTCACCGGTAATCTCGGCATCTCACTGGCCACTAGAGAGTCGGTCAGCACCCTCATCGGATCCGCACTTCCGGTAACGCTCGAGCTCGCTCTCTTCGCAATGATCTTCGGACTCATCATTGGCGTGGGATTTGGCATGATCGGTGCTTTGCACCCGGGTCGTTGGCAAGACGACCTCGGCCAAGGTGTCTCGGTCTTTGGGCTCGCGGTCCCCAGTTTCATCATCGGCACGGTGATGGTGACGTTCCTCGCGTCGGTGTTTCACTACTTTCCCTCGTCCAAAGGATTCGTTGGTTTCTTCACCAATCCTTGGCTCAATTTTCAACAGATTCTCTTTCCTGCCATTACCTTGAGCTTTGGCGTGGGCGCCGCAATAATGCGGTCCACTCGCGCAGCGGTTCTCGAAGTTAGCAACCTGAACTTCGCGCGGACGGCGTTAGGTAAAGGCGTGTCGCGAAGGGCATTCGTGTGGCGCCACCTCTTCCTTAACGCCCTCACCGCGGTGACGACGATGTCGGGAATTCAGTTGGGTTATCTCTTTGGCGGTACCGTCATTATTGAACAGATTTTCATTCTTCCGGGAATGGGGCGACTTCTGATATCGGCGATTAACAATCGAGATTTTCCCGTTGTTCAAAGTGTCACGCTGATCTTTGCCGCCGGGTTCGTCATCGTGAATATTTTGGTGGACTTGTTCTACACAATGGTTGATCCGCGGACGAGAGAACGATGAGCCAGAATATCCATCAACTAATTGAGCCGCCCACCGACCAGGTCCAAGCGAACGCGTCGCAGAAGCACGTTGGATGGTTCGGGGCAGTGTGGGGGAGTCGTAACGGACGCATAGGACTCATCATCGTTGTTCTCACAATTATTGGTGCGATCTGTGGTTCTCTAGGCGTCACGCCCTATCCCCCCGCGAATCAGGACCCGAACGCGGTGCTGAAGGGTGTCTCGCTGTCGCATCTTTTCGGCACCGATCAATTCGGGCGCGACGTGTTTTCGGGTGCGTTGCAGGGACTCGGCGTGTCGCTTGAGATCGCGGCACTCGCGGTCTTGATCGCCGGCATTATCGGCACGCTCGGTGGCATCGTTGCTGGCTACCTTGGTAGCTGGACTTCGGCGATCATCATGCGATTCACCGACATGATGTTCGCGATTCCCGCGATTCTCTTTGCGCTCGCGATCGTGACGGCGCTCGGTTCAAGCATTCTTGACAGCGCCATTGCAATCGGCGTGGGTTGGATACCTATCTACGTTCGAGTGGTGCGAAGTCCCGTGCTCGCGCTGCGCGACGCTGACTTTGTTCGAGCTGGTCGGGTGTTGGGCTTTTCGCGGTCGCGCCTTCTTTTCCGCCACATCTTGCCCAATATTGCCGGCGTGGTTGCCGTGCAGACGAGTTTGGCGTTGGCGTGGGCCATCATTGCCGAAGCGGGTTTGAGTTATCTCGGCCTTGGACCGCCGCCGCCTTTGGAGTCCCTAGGAGAAATGGTCAGTCAGTCGAGCAGTCTTGCGGCGACTGCATGGTGGACTTTGGCGGGACCTTCGTTGGTCATCATCATCGCCGTTATTGGATTCAACTTTCTTGGCGACGGACTGCGTGACGCTGCCGATCCCCGTGCTCGAACCAAAGCAAGGAAGGCGTAGAACAGTGCGAGTAATTGGAATGATTTCCGGGACGTCCTTTGACGCGATTGAGGCCGTGGCGATAGAGCTTTCACTGAAAGACAACGTCGTGCACGCAAGTCTGCTCGGGCACTCTTCCGTTGAGTACGTGGCGGAACTGCGCGTGGCGATTGGCGAGATCTTGCCCCCGGGTTCAACGACCGTTGAACAGATGTGCCAGCTCGACACGCTGGTTGGTCAAAGTTTTGCCGATGTTGCCGCTCAACTGAGTGATCAATACTTCGGCGGTGAGGTCGACGTGGTCTGTTCTCATGGTCAGACTGTCTTTCACTGGGTCGAGAATGGCCACGCGTTGGGAACGCTGCAGATTGGTCAAGGGGCATGGATCGCTGAGAAGACGGGGGCGACTGTCGTTTTTGACGTGCGAAGTCGTGACGTCGCGGCTGGAGGTCACGGTGCCCCACTCGCGAGTCTGCTCGACGTGTTGCTCCTCGGAAGCAGCCCCTCAACTGTTCGCGGCGCTCTCAATTTGGGTGGAATCGCGAACGTGACGGTTGTTGGTCCAACCACAGAACCAATTGCCTTTGACATCGGTCCCGCCAACGCGCTCATGGACAACGCGGTGTCATGGTTAACCAACGGTGAGGAAGTATTAGACGTCGACGGCCGTCGCGCCGCTCAAGGAGCCGTTGATGAGTCATTTCTGGCCGAGTTGCTGACCGACCCGTACTACGCGGCACCGGCGCCAAAGTCCACGGGTAAGGAGTACTTCCATCTGGACTACTTGCTCGAGCGACTAGGCGCACGAAAGGTCGCGCCCAACGATTTACTTGCGACGCTCACTGCACTCACGGCCGAGACCGTAGCGAACGCAGTTAAAGGTCTTGGAGTCCGTGAACTCTTCGCCTCTGGTGGAGGGACACGCAATCCCGTCTTGATGCAAGAGATTCGTCGGCGTCTCCCTGACGTCAAACTTTCGCTCGTCGATGACTTTGGCATTGTTGAAAGCGCGAAAGAAGCCGCGCTGATGGCGCTCATTGGTTTTCTTAGTGTTCACGGATTGACGAGCACCGTTGCTTCGTGTACGGGAGCGAGAGCACCGCAGATACTTGGAGCAATAATTCCTGGTCGTCAGGGTGTTTCGTACCTCTCGGCGAGTGAAGCGCCGACGTCCATCGTTTTTGCGTCGCCTTCGGAAATGGCGCCAAAGAACTAGTGAGCACGCCCCTTCTTTCGATTCGCGGCCTTCGCGTCGGCATCCCCAAACGTCGCGGTGCCGACGAGATTGTTCGAGGCGTCAGTCTTGACGTCGCGTCGGGCGAGAAGGTGGGCATCGTTGGCGAGAGCGGTTCGGGCAAGACGTTGACGATGCTGTCGGTCACGCAATTGCTCCCCACGCCGCCACTCGCGGTGCTGGGCGGTGAGATTCTCTTTGACGGCGAGGACGTTCTAAAGATGGACCGTCGTCGCCTGCGCGAAGTTCGCGGCGGGGAGATCGCCATGGTCTATCAAGACCCTATGAGTTCTCTCAATCCTCTCTTGCGCGTGAGCACCCAGATTATTGAGGCGCTGCGAGCACACGGCACGTCAAAGGAAGCAGCAAGGGAGCGAATGCGCGAAGTACTCGTGCAGGTGGGACTACAAAATCCCGAGCGAGTCGAATCGTCTTTCCCCCATCAGCTCTCGGGCGGAATGATTCAACGCGTCATGATTGCCATGGCCCTTTCCACGTCACCGCGGGTTTTGGTAGCCGACGAGCCCACGACCGCGCTTGACGTCACGATTCAGCGCCAGATTCTCGAGCTGGTTGACTCGCTCCAGGCAACAACGCACATGGCAGTGTTATGGGTCACGCACGACCTTGGTGTCGTCGCGACGCTCGTCGATCGCGTCGTCGTGATGTACGCCGGAAGAATCGTTGAACAGGCTCCCACTGCTCAACTTTTTTCGAGGCCCACGCATCCCTACACGAAAGCGTTGCTTGAGTCACTACCTGAACTCGGCAGTCACCATCGTTCGTCGCTGCACCAAATTGGCGGAACTCCGCCGGACGCGACGCACCTTGAGGTCGGTTGTCCGTTTCGAGCACGCTGTCCCTACAGCGTCCAACGTTGTAGCGAAGCCGAGCCCGATCTCATTGATCGTGGTTCGGGGAGTTTCGCGGCTTGCTGGAGGGAGCCTTCGGAATGGACGAAATAGTTCTTCGCGCCACGGATGTGGTGAAAACGTACGGGGGCGGACGTAAGCACGCGCCGGTTCGCGCGCTCGGCGGCGTCTCACTGCAACTCACGCGAGGCAAGACCTTTGGCATCGTGGGCGAAAGTGGCTGTGGCAAGTCCACGCTCGCTCGACTATTGGTGGGTCTTGAATCGCCGACGTCGGGAACTGTAGAGATTGCGGGAGAGACGCTCAAGGCCGGTCCGTCGATCAATCACCGCTCGCTCGCGAGAAAAATTCAATTGGTCTCCCAAGACCCCTTTTCATCGCTGGACCCACGTCTCACGGTTGAGCGAACGCTGAGAGAAGTACTGCGCGTGCACGACCTACACGTTGACCGACTTGAGGAGCGAATCACCGAGCTGCTTTCGATGGTTGGTTTGGCCAGTCGATTTAAGACCCGCTACCCCCACGAACTTTCGGGGGGCCAGTCCCAACGTGTCGCGATCGCGCGCGCGCTCGCTGTTGAACCCGAGGTTCTCGTTCTCGACGAACCCACCTCCGCGCTTGACGTTTCGGTTCGTGCGGAAATAGTGAACTTGCTCATTCGCATTCAAGACGAACTCCAACTGTCCTATATCTTCATTAGTCACGATCTGTCAATGGTGCGACACATCAGTGACGACATTGCCGTTATGTACCTCGGTGAGATCGTCGAGCTTGGGGACTACGGTCAGGTGCTCGATCGACCACAACACCCCTACACGGTTGCTCTCGCCGAGGCGATTCCCGTGCCCGACCCCGAGCTTGAGCGTTCTCGAAAAGTGTCGAGGGACGTTGCGGTGGTGCCCCTTGAGACCCAAGTGTCACTCGGATGTCCCTACGAACCACGGTGCCCACTGGCGCAGTCGATTTGCAAGGAGACGGCGCCACTGCTCCTCGAAAAGAGCGCGGGACACTGGGTGTCGTGTCACATGGTCCGTGACGACGTTACTGAGTAACGAACGAACGAACGACGTTCCTATTTAGGTGGTTCGATCAGGTACTTAGAAGTGGTGACGACTAACTAGCCGGTCGTTGGACAACGCGACCATCGTTGTCAAAGACGCCGTTCAGACTGTGTGCGGTGCTCGTTAATTCGAAGGTCGCGATCGCGTCGCTTCGACGAAGACTCATCCCGATATCGTCCCAGCCCTCTAAGAGGCGCTCTTTCGTCATTGGGTCGAGAGGAAATGAGCGATGCCAACCGGTCTCGGGTACCTCAACAGCGAGTCGCTCCACGTCAACAACGAGGTGCCGTGACGGATTGTCCTTCACCATCTGAACGAGCTCTTCGACGTCGCTCACGTCGAGTTGGACAATGACGAGGCCTTGTTTGGATGAGTTGTTTCTAAAGATGTCACCAAAGGACGGAGCGATGATTGCCTCAAAGCCGTAGTCCATGAGCGCCCATACCGCGTGTTCGCGTGATGAACCAGTACCAAACCTGGGGCCTGCGAGCAGAATTTTGGCGCCGCTGTACTCAGGCTGATTCAACACGAACGACTTGTCATCACGCCACTCACTAAAGAGACCGCGACCAAAGCCAGTGCGTTCTACGCGCTTAAGCCAGTCAGAGGGAATGATCTGATCAGTGTCGACGTCGGAGCGCTCGAGAGGAACGCCGCGACCCTCGATGACGCGAACGGCTTTCACGCGTTCACCTCATCGGGTGTAGCGAATCGACCCAAGATTGCCGTCGCTGCGGCCACGACGGGTGAGACCAAGTGGGTCCTTCCGCCTCGACCTTGACGACCTTCGAAGTTTCGATTCGACGTTGAAGCGCACCGCTGGCCAGGCGTCAAAATGTCGGGATTCATCCCAAGACACATTGAGCATCCCGGTTCGCGCCATTCGAAACCGGCCTCTAGGAAGACTTGGTCGAGCCCCTCCGCCTCGGCTTGATTCTTCACTCGACGCGATCCCGGTACGACGAGGGCGCGAACACCTTCGTGGACGTGCGCGCCCTGCGCGACCGCGGCTGCAGCACGAAGATCTTCGATACGCGAGTTGGTGCACGATCCAATGAAGACCACGTCCACGGGGACCGAACGAAGGGGCGTGCCTGGCGTGAGATCCATGTACTCGAGCGCGCGTTCGATACTTTCTCTTTCGTCATCGTTGGCGGCGTCTTCGGGCGAAGGGACAACGCCGTTTAAGGCAACGACTTGCGCAGGATTGGTGCCCCAGGTGACAAAGGGCACAAGTTCAGAAGCGTCGATGACGATCTCGGCGTCAAAGCGGGCGTCATCGTCAGAGACGAACGAGCGCCAACGATCCGCCGCGACTTCAAACGCGTCACCTTGGGGTACGCCCGGGCGGCCGCGAAGGTACTCAATCGTGGTTTCATCCACGGCGACG
>DATCBX010000139.1:0-5902 GCA_036511635.1 Acidimicrobiales bacterium
CGACATCCTTAAGAGCACTGGTCGAACCGAAAAAGCCGGCGAAGACTGCTGCGACGACGCCTGCGTTTGAAGCCCAACTGTCCTTGAAAGACCAATTTGGCGCTTCTTGAGGAAGAGTATTTACAAGTGCGCGAAGGAGAGATGCACCCTTTAATTTTCGATTCGCGATCAAGTAAGCGAGAATTACTACCGCGACACTCCCGATGCCCGACCATAAAAACCAGTTGAGTAATTGCCAATCGGGCGGCAAAGACGCAATTTGCGATGACATCGTCGAAACGCCTCCTCTGGATCTCCCCAGATCAAACGGGTCTGATCCCGAACTGTATGCCAAATTTTTGATCTATGCACGAGACTTTAAAGATGATGGGTCAGAGCGAAGCAAATTAAATGAGTGACCGACCCCTTCGCCCCGTGCAGAAAAATTTCAATCGACGTTCGGTCGTTGTTCCCTTCGTCGCTTTGGTTATTGCTCTCATCTGTTTGTTGGCGTCAGTCGCTCCTCGTTCAGGCGCCGCCACTTCCTTGAGATCGACGGTCGTCGGATACGACGCAGAAACTCTCGGATCGCCCCCAGCCTCCACTTTCGCGGTAGTCGGTATCACCGCGGGTTTAGGTGGCATTGGCTACTACGTTCTTCTCGCCAACGGATCCGTTGATGCGTACGGCGCACCTAGCTACGGGTCTCTCGCAACGGGAGTTCTTTCACTGGGCACGACAGCTACAGGAATCGCGCTTGACGCCACGAGCGGTGGCTATTGGATTCTGAGTTCGGACGGCTCAGTTACTTCCTTCAACGCACCTTTCATCGGCGAGACACTCGTCCCACCTGGAGGTTGGGGCCAGCATCCCGCCGCGGTCGCGATCGCCGCCGCACCCAACGGCGCGGGCTACTACGTACTTCGCGCAAACGGCGCGGTGTATGGCTACGGGGTGACGTCGCACGGCTCACTCGCGGGACGACTTCACTACGCAACGACGGCACCGGAGCTCGCCGTTGGCATCGCCGTCGATTCAACGACCGGCGGCTACTGGATCGCGACCTCGACGGGGCGCGTCTTCGGGTTTGACGCGCCCCGTGACGGCTCTCCTCTCGCCAATGCGCACGGAAAGTACAACGGCAATCCCGTCATGGCAATTGCTGCCACGACGAGCGGATCGGGCTACTACGTACTGCGCGCAAGTGGCGAAATTGATACTTTCGACGCTCCCTTTCACGGCTCGCTCGCGTCGTCGAATGTGATAGCCGGCGGTGGTTTCGCGAGTGCGCTGGCCGTCGATCCGTTAACCGGTGGTTACTACGAAGCCGTCGACGTCACGCCACTCGACGGCTACGAGAATCCACTGCGCGGACTTACTTCACTTCTTCCCCAGGAAGTGGACGAGGGTGTTGACTACTGCGGCTCTGGACCGATCTACGCACTCGGCGACGGCGTCGTCGCCAACCTTTACGACTCCGGCTGGCCCAGCGGCGTCTTTATCTCGTATCTCCTAACGAGTGGTCCCGCCAAGGGCCACTACGTCTACGACGCCGAGAACGTCACACCGTCGGTCACGATTGGTGAGCACGTCACGCCCACGACCGTCATCGGTATCCTTCACGACGCCAAGACGTGCCTCGAGACGGGCTGGGCCGATCCTCCCTCGTCACCTAATCACGCCGCCGCGCACCTCGAATACAACGGGAAGAACACGACCGCCTACGGAATCAACTTCAACTCGTTACTTGAAGCGCTGGGCGCACGACCGGGTCTCCCCCAGCCCTACGGCCCACCTGGACCTCTTCCCTCCAACTGGCCAACGTGGTGAGGCTGATGCACCGAAAGTGAAACACCAGGCGCAAGTCCGCAACGTGGTAGCGACGACATTCTCAACATCGCGCTGGGACTATTCGCGAACGTAGAGATCCATGCGCCAGTTCCCCGTCATTTCGAAGTCGCAGAGTGAAGCCGTCATTGTGCACATCACGTCAAGTACTTGAGCTGGCGGCGTGGCGACGGGGACGTCGAAGAGTAGGCCACGCTGGCTGTGATCTTGCCGAAGAGGAAACGGTGCGCCGTCAAGAAGGGTGGCAATCCGTTCACGGCCGAGTCGTCCTCGTAGGTGCAAGATTCCTAGCGATGATGGTTGCTCTTCGCCATTTCGAGGTAGTGACGTAACGAAGGTCGCTTGAGTGACGCCGTGTTTCACCCACATTCCGGTAAAATTGACCTTGATATCCGGTATGTCCTCGACAACGCACGGAACGACGTTGCACCAACCTCTGCCCGAAGCGATTGACTCAATTGACGTGATGGCTTCGGCGCGGTCATCGCCGAACTGAATCTGGCTACGCCTATTCATCTTCGTGCACGTATCGCTCGCGCGAGCCTGTGGCGCTGTTGCCTAAGCCCATCCAAGCTCCTCGAGCCGCGGATCGCTAATGCCAAAATGATGCGCGACTTCGTGAAGGACAGTTTTTCGAATCTGGGCCTTCACTTCTTCTTCATTAGAGCAGTAACGACAGATCGTCGTCTGGTACAAGGTAATTCGATCAGGCAGCACGCCGTTGTAGCTGGTCGGCCCGCGCTTGGTGAGAGGAATACCTTCGTAGAGACCGAAGAGGTTGTGTCCTGGTGCCTCGTTTTCGACCATAATCGCCAGATTTTCTATCTGGGACGAGAGTTCACTCGGCAACGTCGCGAGAGCCTCAGCCGCTAACTCTTCGAAGCGTTCATTCGTTACCTCAAACATCAACGAAGCGTACCGGTCGCTCCAAGTGGGTATTCACTCGATAGTGGCCGTAGCGACGTCCCCTAATATATATGTGTCTTCGTTTCGCGACTTTCACCGCCCGAGCTAGGGAATTATTGGATTCTTCGGTCGAGGGCCGCGAAGCGCGCAGTTGGGACTACCTTCGTGACCTATCTCGACAGGAACGCTCGCAGTTGGCTACTGCGCCACCCAGCCACCGTCGATCGAAATCGATGAGCCAGTAATTGTTTCAGCCGCGTCAGAACACAGGTACGCCGCCATTGAGCCAACCGACGCTGGTGAGGTGAACTTCAGCATTGGCTGCTTCTCTCTCAGTAACTTCTCGACTTCGCTCGCGACGTCAGTCCCGGCGTCGTTGGCCCGGTCGCGCAACTGTTGCTCGACCAAGGGCGTCAACACCCACCCTGGACAGATGGCGTTTACCGTGATGCCATCATTCGCCAGTTCGAGCGCCGCCACCTTCGTCGCCCCCACAACTCCATGTTTGGCCGCGACGTAGGCCACTTTGTAGGGACTCGCTACGAGTCCGTGGGCCGACGCAATATTGATGATGCGACCCCACCCGTTCGCCTTCATTCCCGGGATCGCGGCCTTCATGGCGTGAAAGACGGCCGAGAGATTGAGCGCCAGAATCGCGTCCCATTTGTCGTCGGGGAACTCTTCGATGGGCGACACGAACTGAATGCCCGCGTTGTTCACCAGGATATCCAAGTTGCCAAAGGTAGCTTGCGTCTTCGCGATGAGTCCCGCTACTTCCTTCGGCCTCATTAGATCCGCTGCGTTGTAGGCGACGCGCACTGAAAACTCCTTGGCGAGCCCGTCGCGCAACGCTTCAATCTCGGCCGCGTCGCCAAAGCCGTTCATCATGATGTCGGCACCGTCGCGCGCGAGTGCTCGCGCGACGCCGAAGCCAATACCGCTCGTCGATCCCGTTACTAACGCGACTTTGCTCTGTAATGTCACCCACGACTCCCTTCAAATTTCACGGCTACGCCAGTCGAACAGAACCGCATCAGGTGGCGCACTTGACTCGCGCCACCACGTTCTCACTTCTTCAGTGCTTTGGCGATACTCATCGATCGCCATCGAGGCTTGCCAAGCGACGCGTCTCGTTTGTAGCCGACGCGAGCGGTCAGTCCCGCAATGCCCCCCGGCACGAAGAGGACGAAGAGAACGAAGAGCGCGCCAAGCAGGAACTGGGGCTGGGAAAGCGGAACACGCAACACTGCGGGCAAGGTCGTAAAGGAAGGTTCGCCCGACACCTTCAACAAGTACTGCTGGAGGTAGACGTAGACCATGGCGCCCATAACCGCTCCCCACCGGGTTCCAGATCCACCGAGCACGACCATGATGAGGATTGAAATCGTCACGCTCGTTGACGCCACGGTGCTCGGCACCGCGGTACCAATGACCAAGATGAAGATGACCCCGCCGCCCGCGGCAATGAGCGAGGACAGCACGAAGGACGCAAGCTTGAAGCGGAACGGGCGAATCCCGAGCACGTCGAGGCGGCGCTCGTTCTCACGAATCGCGACGAAGATATGCCCCGTTACCGACTCGGTCACGAGCCAGATGATGAGAAAAGCCACGACGAGAAAGGCCAGCGCCACCCAGTAGAGATTTCGCGTGTTGGAGACCGCGCCCGAGAGAAAGGTCGGCAGTCGTAGGTCCGAAAGCGCGAGCCCGGTGTCGCCGCCGGTCAAATTATGAGGATTGTTCTCAATGAGGTAGTAAAAGGCCTGGGCAAAGGCCAGCGTCACCATCGCAAAAGCGATACCGTCCACGCGCAGCGCAATCGCCCCCAGCAGCACCGCCAACACGAAGGCAACGCCGAACGTCAAACCAAGTGCGGGGACTAAAGGCCAGTTCCACCTCGAGATCGCGATGTCAAAGACGTAGGCGCCGCTCGCGAAATACAGCACTGGTCCGAGCGACAACAGGCCGGTGAAGCCAATCATGAGGTCGTAGCCGACCGCCACGCCGGCGAACAAGAAGCACAGCGCGAGGACGATAAGAGTGCCCGAAGAGTTCACGACGTTGAGCGTGCCAGGAAGAATCCACGGCACCGAGAATCCCGCGAAGGGCAAGAAGATAAAGACCAAGAGGACGAGAAGGGCGACAACCACCGCGCGGTGTTTCATAAGGCTCTTCACGCGACAGCCCCAAAGAGTCCGCGGGGGCGGATTTCGAGAACGATCGCGAGGAGTAGGACAACCGAGAGGTTGCCAATTTCGGCCCAGCCGGGGTGACCACCTATATAGAAAGAGGTGTAGTCCTGCAAGAGGCCAACGATCAGGGCCGCGACCGCCGATCCGCGAATGGAACCCAGTCCCCCAATGACGACCACGATGAAGGCGAAGATCAACAGGCTGTCGCCTTGAGCCGGCGCAATCAGGTCGCCACTAAAGACCAGTGCGTAGAGCAACCCGGCTAACCCGGCCATGGCACCGCCAATAACGAAAACCAGCGTGAACGCGCGACCTACGTCAATGCCGAGTGCGCTCACCATCTCACGGTTCTCGACACCGGCGCGGATGATGATGCCGTAGCGAGTGCGTCGTAGAAACCACTCAAGCACGAGAAGAACGACCACGCCGGCACCGAGCGCGAGAAAGCTGGCGTTGGGCAGATCGACACTGCCGAGGTGCGTTGCCTCTAAGAGCCAGATAGGTACCGGAATCTGAAGCGCGCTACTTCCAAAGCCACCCATTAAAAGCCCCACGACCGCGAGGTCAAGTCCTATGGTGACGAGAATCTGACTGACCGGTCGACCATAGAGCGGTCGAATAAGCAGCACTTCGGTGATACCGGCCGCGAGCGCGCCGCCAAGAATTGAGGCGAGAACCGCCAAGGCCAGTGACGCGGGCGCGCCGAGCGACCCAGTCAGGTGAACTGCGACCTCGTAACCCGCGTAAGCGCCGAGGGTCATGAAGAGGCCGTGGGCGAAGTTCAAGATGTCCATCAACCCGTAAATGAGTGAGAGACCCGAGGCGGCCAAGAAGTAAATAGACCCGAGCGCGAGGCCGCTAAAGGTAATAACGAGAAAGGCGCTCACGCTGCTCCCGCCACGCCGAGGAGCCGACGCACGAGCAGATCGTCATTGAGATCGTCCGCCTCGCCCATGTGCACTACTTCACCGTGATCGAGG
>DATCBX010000140.1:0-2832 GCA_036511635.1 Acidimicrobiales bacterium
TTGAGGCTCTGGTGACGCGAATACACGCGGCGAACACATCGATGGTGGAACACGGACTCGGACCACGGCTGCTGTGCGCCGTCTTTGGCTTCATGCCAAAGACGCCACCGGGCGAAGGTTCCGTCCGCATTGTCTATCTGATGAAGCAAGGCACCTTCTATCCCTTCGCGCCAACGGGACCCTCCCAACGCAACAACGAACTCGAGCTTCGCGTGAAGTCGTTTCTTGATACCGATCTCATCATCGAAAAGGATCTGGGGCGCTGGATGGCGCTGTGGAACGTTCCGGTTGCCTAGGCGACGTCGGAAATTCACTCCCTAGGTGTAATTTGACATTGGATGGCAAGAACGCTTGTTGTCGGTGTAGCGGAGGCGCGTATGGATAAGTCATGGTCGCTTCGCTCTCGCGGTGCTTCGTTGTCGGAGATGCCAACCGACGAGGAGTTAATAACCCTCGCGCTCGCCGCTGACCCCGCGGCACCCGTTGACCTGGACGCCGAGCCGTATCACTTCAGCTTTGGATTTAATCGCAACGCGCTCCCCCAGTGGTATATGCCAAGTCCCATGGCCTCGGGACGCGGACGAGGCACGAAGGTCGTCATCGTGTCAATCGCGACGGGCATGTTGGTCATCGCGGCTTTCGGCCTTTGCATTACCTCGGGCTTCTTGCAGTTCGCGTAACGACAACGCCAAACTGAGCGAACGACGACTCAATCGTTAGGGACTGGTGAAGCTACGCGCTTCGTGCACGAAATCGCTCAACACGCGACGCAGCTCGAGCGTGGTTTTGTCAGCGCGCGTGTGCACCTCGGCCGTGACGTCGAGGGGCAGCGTCAAGACCTCGTAACGCGATTGAAGTTGCAGGTCCTCGTTGACGATCGCCATCTCAAAGTCAATAGCTTCGCGCAGACGCTCCGCTGAGCCTTCGAGGTCGTTACGCCAAAGACTCGAGTAGATCCGCACCGTATCGTCGTCGACGGGAGTGAGAAAAAAACCAATGACGTTCGAGCCGCCTGCGTCGAGGAAATCAATGGCGAGCTCAAGGTGAAAGGGCGCGGTGTAGCGATACGTCAGACGACGACGTTGCGTGAGTGGTCGAAGACCCTGCGCGACACCGGGATCTTCGCGGTGCGCGAAGTCGTGTTCGTAGACGGCCTCAAAGGTGTAGCCGTCGCGCGTGACCGTATAGTTCGGCACTTCACGCGCTTCGTCGGCGCCAAACGTTTTGGCGTGAATGAACGGAAAGTGTGCCATGTCGAGAAAGTTGTCCGCCAAGAGCCCGGCACTGCCACGAGTTTCGATAACGGGAAGATCACCTTTATCAAACGTTGGATCGCTCGCCGCAGAGATCGTCGGCACGGGCGTCAGCGGCGTCTCGGGCGCCACGAAGACCATGCCGTGTGACTCAACGACGCCTGATGGGCCATCGAGTTTGGCGCGAGGCGGCAACGTGGCGTCTTCCCCTAGAGCCGGAATCTCGATACAGATGCCTTGATCATCGAATACCCAGCCGTGGTACACACAGCGAAGTGCTTCACCTTCGCACGAACCGAGCGATAGAGGCGCGAATCGGTGCGGACATCGGTCGTTGAAGATTCGTACGTCGCCGTCGGGCAAGCGGTACGCGACGTAACGCTGTGCGAGCAATACGAAAGCACGAGGGGTCGTCGAGACCTCGCTGGAACGACACAGAGGGTGCCACGCACTACGCAGTGCGGTGTCGAGGTTACCGAGTGCGTTGGTCATGACAAAAACCTAGTTGAGCCCAGTGGAGCGAAAAGTGGACGACAACATCGATTCTTTTTGGCCCGACTTGCTAGGGGTGCGTCATCTCTTCTGGAACAACCGCCGCGTCGAACTCTTCCGGGCTCAGGTAGCCCAGTGCGAGCACCGCTTCGCGCAGCGTGGTGTGTTCTTTGTGCGCCTTCTTCGCCACCTGAGCGGCCTTGTCGTAGCCAATGATGGGATTGAGTGCCGTCACCAACATGAGCGAATTATTGAGGTGGTGTTGGATCTGTTCGTAGTCAGGTTCGAGACCTTCAACACAGAACTCGCGAAAGCGATCACACGCGTCGGTCAAGAGATCGATTGAGTTACAGAAGTTATAGATAATCACCGGCTTGCAGACGTTTAGTTCGAGATTTCCTCGAGCGCCCGCGATACCAATCGCGGTGTCATTGCCATAGACCTGCACGCCGACCATGATCATCGCTTCACTCTGGGTTGGATTTACCTTGCCCGGCATAATCGAACTGCCCGGCTCATTCTCGGGCAACTTCAACTCGCCCAGCCCCGACCTCGGTCCCGAGCCGAGCCAGCGAAGGTCGTCGGCGATCTTCATCAGACTCGCCGCGAGTGTCTTGATCGCTCCGTGAGCGAACACCAACGCGTCATGGGCCGCAAGTGCGGCGAAGTAGTTCGGGGCAGTGACGAAGGGTTTGCCAGTCAGCGTGGCGATAGCCGCCGCGACGCGCACGCCAAACTCGGGGTGCGTGTTAAGTCCCGTCCCCACCGCGGTGCCACCTGCAGCGAGTTCATAGAGACCGCTAAGAACGAAGCCAAGCCGATCAAGGTCGGCGTCGAGTTGCGCGACGTACCCAGAGAACTCTTGCCCCAGTGTCATGGGAACGGCGTCCATGAGGTGCGTGCGACCGATTTTGGTCACGTTGACGTACGCCTTCGCCTTCACGTCAAGGGCGTCACGAAGTTTTGTCACCGCGGGTATCAACCGATCGGTGATTTCAACGACCGCGGCGATATGCATGGCCGTTGGAAACGTGTCGTTCGACGACTGGGACATGTTGACGTCATCGTTGGGGTGGACGGGGTCCTT
>DATCBX010000141.1:0-4334 GCA_036511635.1 Acidimicrobiales bacterium
TGACGTCTTTCGTCCGGTCGCTCACGACCATGAATCCTTCACCGTCCAAGGTGCCAATGTCGCCAGTACGTAGCCATCCGTCGCGGAACTTCTCTGGATCGTCAACACCGAAATAGGAACCAGTGATCCAGGGTCCGCGAATTTCGAACTCGCCAACCGTTTTGCCATCGCGAGGTTGCACGACGCCGTCTTCGTCGGTGACGCGGATCTCTACGCCCGCCATCACCCGCCCGGCCTTGACGCGGTACTCAATCTCCAGCTCGCGCGGCGTACCGGCGGGCGGAATCGACACCGCCGCTAACGGGCTCGTCTCGGTCATTCCCCAACCTTGAATCATGTCGAGTCCGTACACGTCGCGATAGGTCTCGATCATGTACCGTGGCACCGCCGAACCACCGGCGAGTATCGCGCGAAGGCTCGAAAGATCAGTTTCGGGTGTCGTCTCGGCCACGCGCAACACGTCGTTCCAGATCGTGGGAACACCAAGTGAGATCGTCGGACGAAGTTCACGGATCATCTTGATGATTGGCGCACCCTGAAGGAACATCTGGGGCATGATCAGTTCAACGCCACTAAAGAACGAAGTATAAATAACGCCCCACGCGTTGACGTGAAACATCGGCACGATGAGTAAGCAACGATCCTTCTCACTGAGTCCGATTGAGTTCGAAGTCATCGAAGCCATCGAGTGCAACCACGTGGAACGGTGCGAGTACACAACGCCTTTTGGGTTACCGGTGGTGCCCGAGGTGTAACACATGATGGCGCCGTCTCGTTCGTCGAGTTCGGGCCACTGGTACCCCGGTCGCTCGGCGCTGAGCAAGGTTTCGTAGTCGAGCGTGTCCCCGAGCACGCCGCTTGTCTCTTCGCCGTGCACAATGATCGTCTGGACCAGGGGAATTTGGTCACGTATTTTCGCGAGCAGTGGTACGAGTGACGCGTCAACGATGATGACCTTGTCCTCAGCGTGGTTGATGATGTAGGCCAATTGCTCGGGAAAGAGTCGGATATTGAGCGTGTGCAGTACCGAGCCCATGCTCGGCACTGCCAAGTAGACCTCCGCGTGCGCTTGGTTGTTCCACATGAACGTCGCCACGCGCTCACCGGGCTCGACCCCCAATTTTGTTAGAGCGGCGGCGAGTTGCTCAGCGCGCTTAGAAACCTGGAAGAACGTCGCTTCCTCCACGCCGTCAGGCGTGACCGTGAAGATCTTCTTGTCCGCGTAGACATACTCACCGTGACGCATAATGCCACTGATTAAAAGAGGCCCGTCCTGCATCGTGCTCTTCATGTTCCCCCTCGATACGCCAACTGAACGATGCTACAAAACTCGAAGACGTCCCTCGGTCACCACGAGAGGCCGTAAGGCCCGACGGGAGACGGCAGCGAACTCGGGTGGCCCCCGAGGTAGGAATCGATTGACGAAGCGGCACTTCGACCCTCGGCTATAGCCCATACAATCAGGCTCTGTCCTCGAACTGCGTCGCCGCAGGCAAAAACGGGGTTCTCCCCAATCACGTTACTCACGCGCCAACCATCGTCCACCTTCAGCGTGTCACGAGGCGTCATGTACTGCTCATCGCTCAGCCCCAGTGCCTCAAGTTCAGGTCCAACGAATCCCGCCGCGATCAAGACCAAATCCGCAGGTAAGCGAACGACGTCGCCGGTAGCGTGGTCGCTCAATGAAATTGACGACACCCGAGTCGACCCTTGAAACTCGAGGGTCTCGGTGGAAAAACGACGTTCCCCGCCCTCGTCGTGGGCCGAGGTGGTCTTAAAGATTCGCGCCATCGTGGGCCAGGGTTGATCTGACGGACGCTCGTCGGGCGGGCGATCGAGAATCTCTATTTGAGTCACTGAAGCCGCACCGTGGCGATGAACTGTGCCGAGACAGTCAGCTCCTGTGTCGCCTCCACCGAGGATGATGACGTGAAGGCCCTCGGCGCTGATTGTGGGTGCGGAACCGTCTTTGACGGCGCGATTCGCTGCTTCGAGAAACGTCATCGCGGCCATAACGCCATCGAGATTGGCGCCGTCAACAGGAATCAGCCTCGGCCGCGTCGATCCGATGGCGAGCAGGACCGCGTCAAAGTCCTTTTGGAGCGTCGTGAGAGGCGTTCCTTGCGCGCCAATCGACGAGTTCGCGATGAACTCAATGCCCGCGTCGCGCATAACCCCCAGGCGTCGATCGAGCACTGACTTCTCCATCTTGAACTCTGGAATGCCGTATCGAAGAAGGCCGCCGATCGCGTCACTGCGTTCAAAAACCGTGACCGCATGACCAACACTGCGCAACTGTGCAGCGGCGGCAAGCCCGGCTGGTCCGGAACCGACGACCGCGACGCGACGGCCACTCTCGGCCGGCGTCATACTCGACACGTCGAATCCATTGGCGAAGGCGTGTTCAGCGATTTCGTATTCCAGGCGCTCAATCGTGACGGGATCACTATTGATGCCTAAGACACAGGCGGACTCACACGGTGCCGGACAGAGCCGACCCGTAAACTCGGGAAAGTTGTTCGTACTAAAGAGTTGCGAAGCGGCCTGGCTCCATTGCTGGTGATACACGCGGTCGTTGAACTCTGGAATTTGATTACCGAGAGGACAGCCCTGCATGCAGAAAGGAATTCCGCAGTCCATGCAGCGCGCACCCTGGTCGGCAATGTCCGCGTCGCTTTGAGGTTGGTAGACCTCGCGCCAGTCGCGCAGTCGCACCGGCACCGGGCGGTAGCTCGGTCCCCGCCGGGGAATATCGAGAAAACCGGTGACCTTACCCACCCTTGACCTCATCACGAATTCGTTGGTACTCAGAGGTCTCGATGCGCACGAAATTCATGCGTTCGCTGCGCCAGTTTTCTAGTATCCGCTCGGCCTTCTTAGAACCCGTCTCGTCACGGAAACGTTTGAGCAGGGCGAAGAGCTTCTCGTCATCTTCGCTCTCCAAGAGTTCAATCTCGTACACCCCAGCACTGAGGTGATCGTGCACGACGACCGCGGGGTCGTAGAGATACAGCGTTCCCCCAGACATTCCAGCTGCAAGGTTCCTGCCCACGTCGCCGAGGATGACCACGACGCCTCCGGTCATGTACTCACACGCGTGGTCACCGGTACCTTCGACGATGATCGTTGCTCCGGAGTTGCGCACGCCGCAACGCTCCCCCACCACGCCACTGATAAAGATCTCGCCGCTCGTGGCGCCGTAGCCAATGACGTTGCCGGCAATGATGTTCTCGTCGCTCGCGAACGTGGCACGAGCGTCTGGTCGAATAACAATACGACCGCCCGATAGACCTTTTCCGGCGTAGTCATTCGCGTCACCGCTTAGTCGAAGCGTCATTCCCGACGGTACAAAGGCGCCCAAGCTCTGACCAGCAGAACCCTCGAGGTCTATCTCGATGAGGTTGTCACGCAATGTTCGATCACCAAGCGCTCGAGTGATCGCACTTCCCGTCAACGTACCCACTGTTCGATTCACGTTGCGGATCTTGGTGGCGTAGTGAAAAGGAATATTTTTCGTCGCGGCGTCAACGGACTGTGTCAAAAACGTCCAGTCGAGCGCACCGTCAAGGCCGTGATCTTGCTTGACACTCTGGTGGCGTTGATCAGGCTCGACGAAGGCCAAAAGGGCACTCAGATCGAGATCGTTCGTCGGATCATCGAGTTCGTTCACCGACAGTCGCGACGCGTCGCCGATAACTTCTTCGAGGGTGCGCGCTCCGAGCAGTGCCAAGTACTCGCGAACCTCTTGGGCGATGAACTCAAAGAAGTTTTCGACAAACTCTGGCTTACCCCTGAAGCGTTCACGAAGTTTTGGATTCTGTGTGGCAATCCCCACGGGACAGGTATCGAGGTGACAGACACGCATCATCACGCAGCCCGCGACCACGAGTGGTGCGCTCGCAAATCCGAACTCTTCAGCTCCGAGGAGCGCGGCGACGATAACGTCGCGTCCAGTCTTTAGTTGACCGTCAGTCTGGAGGACGACGCGACTACGCAGTCCATTAGCGGCCAACGTTTGGTGTGCTTCAGCGAGACCGAGCTCCCACGGCGTTCCGGCGTGCTTGAGCGACGTCAATGGTGCGGCGCCCGTTCCGCCATCGTGACCGGAGATCAAGATGACGTCGGCGTGAGCCTTGGCGACGCCCGCGGCGATCGTGCCGACTCCTTGTTCACTCACGAGCTTTACGTGCACACGCGCTTCGTCGTTCGCGCACTTGAGGTCGTAAATAAGTTGAGCGAGGTCCTCGATTGAGTAGATGTCGTGGTGAGGGGGCGGAGAGATCAGACCCACACCGGGCGTTGAGTGTCGCGTTTTGGCAATCCAGGGGTAGACC
>DATCBX010000142.1:0-2626 GCA_036511635.1 Acidimicrobiales bacterium
TCTCCATACGTTCCCTGGTTACACGGGAATAGGCGCCACGCTTCCAACAACACTGCCACCTCAACTTTCCTGTTCCCAAAACTCACAAAACTGTCGTGGCGGTCCAGCGTCGGGACTACCCGCGCTCAATATCCCCGTGCGCATCGTTGGCGTCGTAGACAAGAACTACAACAATCAAACGATCTACGCCCCGTTGACATGGACAATCGACCTATCCAATCAGTCCCAGCCACAAGGTATTACCTATCCCAACTCCAACAACGGCTCACCTCCGAACCAAAATCAGCCAGCGACGGTTGCGGGAGGTTGGCTAAAGCCCTCCGTTGCCTCATTTCTTGCCAGATCTGGTGGTTACAGTTCGCTCGTAGTTGAAGTCGACAACAGCACCAACATCTCATCGGTCGCTACACAGATACGCGAACTCGGTTTGGGCGCAGCAACGGGACAAAGTCAACTCACGAAACAGACCAATGTCGCCAATATCATCGGGCTCGTCCTCGGTGGTGTCGGTCTCATAGCTCTAGCAATCGCCGCACTCGGCGTGATGAACACGATGGTCATGTCAGTGCTCGAACGCACACGTGAGATCGGCGTCATGCGAGCCTTGGGTGCACGTCGCTCAACAATTCGTCGCCTCTTTACCTTTGAAGCTCTCGTGCTCGGATTCTTTGGCGGTTTCTTTGGCGTATTGATTGGCTACGTATTAATCCTCGTGGCGAAACCGATCCTCGCGAGCAATTTCGCCAAAGGCACGACGCCCAATATCTCGGTGCCAATCTGGCTAGTTTTCGTCGTCATTGCCCTCACGACCTTTATCGGTTTCATCTCCGGACTCGTACCGTCGCGCCGCGCCGCGCGACTCGATCCCATTGAAGCGCTTCGCTACGAGTAGCTACTTCCCGCTCTCGTAGGTCAAAGAATCCTTCGGGTTTCACCAGCCGAGTTACTACTCTCAAGAAGCGAAGCAACGACGCAATTTATTCGTTGCGTTACTACGTTAGACGTAGTAACATGGTCTTCGTGACCAAAAAAACCGCCATTTCCAACGATCTCGCAAGGCCCAACGAGCCGGCGGTTCTGATTTTGACGAGCTTGGCCTCTGGCACCAAACATGGCTACGCGTTGACAAAAGACATCGAAGAGTTTGCCGGCGTCGAACTCGGCCCGGGAACGCTGTACGGTGCGCTCGCGCGCCTCGTAGAGCGAGGCCTCATCGCACCAGTACCGAGCGAGGATCGACGACAGCCTTACGAGATAACGGCAAGCGGGCGAGCTGCTCTGACTGACACCGTACGCGCAATGCAGTCCTTGGCCAATGAAGGCGCCGCGCGACTTCGACTTCGCAACGTTGCTCGTCCACTCGTACCAACAGCCAATACTCCGAAGTTGGCGCGATGAGAAAGAGGAATCATGATGCTCAACTCCTTCGGTGGTACCCACCGCTGTGGCGTTCTCGCTACGGTGCGGAATTCGAAGCACTCTTGGAGGACACCTACGGCGATGCGCCCGTGCCGTGGCGCGACCGTCTCTCGATCGAAAAGAACGGCGCCCTCGAACGAGCTCGTGAAATTGGCATAGTTGGAACCACCGCCAATGCCAACGCACGACTGCTCGCGGGTTCGCAACTCGTACTTTGTGGTTGGGCCTTGTTCGTCGTTGCCGGTGCAATTTTCGCGAAGTTCACCGAACACTGGAGCGGTGCCACCCCTTCCAATCGACGCGTTCTTCCTGGCTTCAGCGTCGCGACAGTCCAGTGGGCGGGGATAGCGGGAGTTCTTCTCGTACTTGGTGCGACAGCTTTCGTCCTTCCCTCGGTCATTCGACTCATCAAGAAGAGAGGATGGCAGTCCGTTCGCCGACCGGTCATAAGGGAGATCGTCGCCCTCTCGATTTCAATTGCGCTGACGTTCGGCGTTGCCCTTCGGGCACGTTCTATGAATTACCACCAGCGAAATGGCGGATCGGTCAGTTTTGAAGCCTTCGTCCTCCTCGCTGGCCTCGCGGTCATCGCCACCATCGCTGTCACGATCTCGACATCTATTTCTCTCTCTCGCCAGATTGACTTCTCGCGTCGTTTACTAAAGAACCTCTCTCTCGCGGCTATGGCATTAACGGCTCTCATGGTCACGATTGCCGTCGGATCAGGAATCTGGTGGACCACCGAGGCGTTCAGTGCGCCGAAGTTTCTTGAAAACAGCATTGGAAGTGGCATCGTATTTACCTCGGGCTCCTTCCCTCCGGCACTGTTGCTTATGGCCGTCCTGATGGTGCTGGGACTAATGGTGGCGCTCGCGGGCGTGACTCGTGTCGCACGTGGCTTCAGCGATAGCGACCCAACGAGTCACGCACATCGTTGACGCGTTGAGGTATCGCCACCGCACATCACAACTTCATCGGCGCAGCGTGATCGTGTTCGCGAGCAATTCACTCTAAGGTTTCGACGTGCCATCGACTGATTCTCTTAACGCTGAAATTCAACTCACCAATCTCACTAAGTCATACGGTGACGTCAAAGCCGTTCGTGGTATCGATATCACTATTCGCCGCGGCGAAACACTGGCGCTGCTCGGCCCAAACGGCGCGGGTAAGTCCACGACCATTGACATGATGCTCGGCCTTACTCGTC
>DATCBX010000143.1:0-13905 GCA_036511635.1 Acidimicrobiales bacterium
GGTGCTGCTGCCCGCTGGCGTGGCACACGGAATTTGTGTCACGAGTGAGCTCGCGGTCCTCTCGTATCTCTTGTCGTCACCCTTTAACGCTCCGATGGAGCTTGAGATAAATCCCTTCGACGAAGAGATCAAGGTGCCGTGGACTCTGAGGTGCAGCGCCATCGTCAGTGAGAAAGACAAGGCTGCACCCTCGCTCGCGCAACGCCTCGCGGCCAGTGAACTACCTATCTATCTCACGCCTCATCATTAGGTGAGCTTGACGCTTCGTTGCTAGCGTTAGACAGGTGAGTACCGCCCCGTTACGACTTGTCAGCGCTGACGAACGAGGGGTTCAACTTCCGAGCGCGGCGACGCTTCCTTCGATTGGGACAGAAGTCCAACTCAAGGCACTCCTCTCCGGCCTTTCGGGCGTCGACGCCGTCGGGGCCGAGGCCCGAACCGCCAAACTCGCCACGCGTTCGTTGAAGAAATCGACGAAGCTCGCCGCGATTGACCTCGCCATCTCGATGGTGGACCTGACGACGCTTGAAGGTGCCGACACGCCGAGTCGTGTCACGTCACTGTGCATTAAGGCCATGCGTCCCGACCCCAATGATCTGAGTGTCCCAAGTGCTGCTGCGGTCTGTGTCTATCCCGACCTCGTCGCGCACGCGCGCGCTGTCCTTGGAACCTCGAGTGTCGCGGTCGCCTCGGTCGCGACGGCCTTTCCGTCGGGCCGTGCGTCGCTCAACGTCAAGCTCCTCGACGTTCGAGAAGCGGTGAGCGCTGGTGCGAATGAGATTGACATGGTGATCGACCGCGGAGCATTTCTTTCTGGACGTGTTGGTCAAGTTCTTGAGGAAGTGGTTGCGGTAAAGGAAGCCTGCGGCGAAGCGCACCTGAAGGTGATTCTCGAGACCGGTGAGTTGGTTACTTACGACAACGTGCGCAAAGCGAGTTGGATCGCCATGCTCGGCGGAGCGGATTTCATTAAAACGTCCACGGGCAAAGTGACGGTCAACGCGACGTTGCCGACAGCACTCGTAATGCTCGAAGCCGTGCGCGATTTTGGCGAATTGACCGGCCGCCTCGTTGGCGTAAAGGTCGCCGGCGGTATTCGCACCACCAAGGACGCGCTTCGCTACCTCGTTGTTGTGAACGAGACCGCAGGTTCAGCATGGTTGACGTCGGAGCGTTTTCGTTTTGGCGCGTCGTCCTTGCTCAACGATCTCTTGATGCAGCGACTGAAGCAACGTCTCGGCGTCTACGTTCGTCCCGACGAGTTCAGCGGGGACTGATGAGCGGCGAACTGACACACTCATCCTTGGGCTCCATGTCCTACGACCCGGCGCCCGAGTCGGCCGCGATCGCGCGTCTTAAACCGGAGTATGGACTCTTTATTGACGGCGCGTTCACCGACCCTTCGTCGCACCAACAGTTTTTGACGCTCAATCCCGCAACGGAAGAGCCACTCGCGAGTGTGGCACTCGCTTCGAGCGAGGACGTGGACCACGCGGTGCTTTCATCTCGTCGCGCCTACGACAAGGTGTGGTCTAAGACCACCGGTGCCGAACGTTCGAAGTACCTCTTTCGAATTGCGCGTCTGATCCAAGAACGCTCGAGAGAGTTCGCGGTCGTCGAAACCCTCGACAACGGCAAGCCAATTCGCGAGTCGCGCGACGTCGACATTCCTTTGGCCGCGGCCCACTTCTTCTATTACGCCGGCTGGGCCGACAAGCTTGACCACGCTGGCTTTGGGCCAAACCCGAAACCCCTTGGCGTCGCGGGTCAGATCATTCCCTGGAACTTTCCTTTGCTCATGGCAGCGTGGAAACTAGCGCCAGCACTCGCGGCTGGCAACACCTGTGTTTTAAAGCCTGCCGAAACAACGCCGCTCTCCGCACTGCTGCTCGCTGAAATTCTTCAACAGGCCGAGCTACCCGAGGGCGTCGTCAATATCGTGACCGGCGACGGATCGACGGGATCGGCGTTGGTTGAGCACGCCGGCGTCGACAAGATTGCCTTCACTGGTTCGACGGACGTCGGTCGTCTCATCCAACAGCGTGTCGCCACGAGCCACAAGCACCTCACACTCGAACTTGGCGGTAAGGGCGCGAACATTGTCTTTGAGGACGCGCCGATCGACGAGATGATCGAAGGCATCATCGACGGTATCTTCTTCAATCAGGGTCACGTCTGTTGCGCGGGTTCGCGCCTCTTAGTCCAAGAGACCGTCGCTGACGAAGTCTTACGTCGCTTGATTCGACGCGTCGACCAACTGCGCGTTGGTGATCCCATGGACAAGAACACCGACGTTGGTGCCATTAACTCTGCTGCGCAGTTAGCTCGAATCAAAGAGCTCACCGCGTACGGCGAACAAGAGGGCGCGACGCGGTACACGAGTTCGTGTTCACTTCCTGACAAGGGCTACTGGTTCGCGCCGACGGTCTTTGCCGACGTCGCTCAGTCACACCGCATCGCCCGCGAAGAGATTTTTGGCCCCGTGCTCTCGGTGCTGACGTTTCGCACGCCTGAAGAAGCCGTCGCGAAGGCGAACAACTCCAACTACGGACTTGCCTGTGGCGTATGGAGCGAGAAGGGCAGTCGCACGCTGTGGGTTGCCGAGCGACTGCGCGCTGGTGTGATTTGGGCCAACACGTACAACAAGTTCGACCCGACGAGCCCCTTTGGTGGTGTGCGTGAGTCCGGCTTTGGTCGCGAAGGTGGTCGACACGGACTTGAGGCGTACCTCAATGTCTGAGAGCCGCCTGGACGTACGAAAAACGTACAAGCTCCTCATCAACGGAGCTTTCCCTCGATCTGAGTCTGGTCGTAGCTACGAAGTCATGTCGTTTAAGGGCGAGTTCCTCGCCAACGTGGCCCAAGGATCACGCAAGGACGTGCGCGACGCCGTGGTTGCCGCCAGGGGAGCACAAGCCAAGTGGTGGGCGCAAAGCGCCTATAACCGTGGCCAGGTTATCTATCGCTTGGCCGAGATGGCCGAGTCACGGCGCGACGAACTCGCCGAGCACGTGGGGCTTGCTGAAGGCTTCAAGGGGAAGGGCGCCCAGGCCAGTGTCTCGAGGGCCATTGACCGCATTGTTTGGTACGCGGGTTGGACCGACAAGATCGCACAGATTCTTGGTTCCTCCAATCCCGTCGCCGGTCCGTTCTTTAACTTTTCGGTGCCCGTGCCGAGCGGCGTCGTGGGCGTGATCGCTAGTCAAGACTCTTCGCTCGAAGGTTTTATTGATGCCGTGTTCGCGCCTATTGCTACTGGCAACACGGTCGTCGTGCTCGCGAGCAATAATCGCCCAACGCCGTCGATTTTGATTGGTGAGATGACCGCGACCGCGGACTTTCCTGGTGGAGTACTGAATATCGTCACGGGCCACACCGGTGAGATCGCGCCCACACTCGTGGCCCACGAAGACGTCGACGGAATTGATCTTGGCGGTGTCGACGGAGAGTTCGAAGGAGAACTCGCGGTCAGTGCGGCGACATCAATCAAGCGTGTCCTGCGCACCGGCGTCGTTGACCCCGCTTCACTTCGTCGACTGCGAGCCTTCGTCGAGACTTCGACGGTGTGGCACACGATCGGTCAGTAGTGGCGAACCCGTACGAATTGGCGACCGTCGCGGCGGCGGAGCTGCGCGAGCAGAGTGGCGTGGACCTCTACGACGTCGTCGTGGTGTTGGGATCGGGTTGGAAAGAAGGCGCCGTCGCGCTCGGCACACCAACGAGTGAGGTTCTCACGTCATCGCTCAGTGGCTTCGTGGCACCGACTGTTCCTGGCCACGGTGGGCAGATACTTTCTCTTAAGGTCGGCGCGTTGAACGTGGCGCTCGTCTCGGGCCGCGTTCACCTTTATGAAGGGAACACCGCCGATCAAGTGGTTCACCCCGTACGCACCGGTATCGCCGCCGGGGCGAAGAAGGTAGTGCTCACCAACGCCTGTGGTGGACTCGATGCCGCCATAGCGCCGGGCAACGTGGTCGTGATCCGCGATCACGTCAATCTGACCGCGACGTCGCCCATGGAAGGAGAGGCACCGCCCGAAGGTTACGGCTCGCGCTTCGTTGACCTCACCGATCTCTACAGTGCGCGCCTGCGCGCTGCGGTGCACGAGGCCGTGCCCGGACTCAGTGAAGGTGTCTACGTGGGTCTTCGCGGGCCGCACTACGAAACGGTGGCCGAGATCAACATGGTGCGCACCATCGGTGGCTCACTCGTTGGCATGTCCACCGTGCTTGAAGCCATTGCCGCACGTCACCTCGGCGCCGAAGTACTTGGGCTCTCACTCGTGTCGAACTTCGCGGTCGGTGTCGCCAGCGGACCTCTGAATCACCTTGAAGTACTCGAAGCGGGCCAGTCAGCCGCTTCGTCCCTGGGTGCGCTACTCGCGCACGTTCTTCCAGTGCTGTGAATCAAGAACTACGAGACCACGTCGTCGCGTGGATTGCTCTTGATCCTGATGACACTGATCGCGAAACGCTGCAAGCTCTTCTTGACACCAACAACGTCGCTGAACTTGAGCGGCGCTTTTTAGCGCCGCTGACCTTTGGCACCGCGGGGCTGCGTGGCCCCGAAATGGCTGGACCCGGAGGGATGAATCGCGCGACGGTTCGCCGCGCCACCCAGGGCGTGCTCGCGTGGCTCGACGTTCTCGGTCTTGATCGGTCGAGAGGCGTTGTTGTTGGGCGCGACGCGCGTCACGGCTCTGAGCGTTTCAATGACGAAGTAGTCGGCGTTCTTCTTGGCGCTGGTGCGACGGTGTACGAAATGCCGGGGCCACTTCCCACACCCTTTGTTCCTTACTGCGTGAAGTCTCTCGGCGCAGCCGCGGGCATCATGATCACCGCGAGCCATAACCCGCCCGAGGACAACGGCTACAAGCTCTACGCGAGTGACGGGTCTCAGATCATTCCGCCCGACGACGAGACCGTGGAGCGGGCAATGCGAGAGGCCGGTGAGGCACTCCTCGCTGATCGGACGTCGCCATCACACTTTCTCATCGCCGAAGAACTGCTTGAGCAGTACCGTGCGCACTTCGTGGAACGCTTTCGCGTTGACGGCGGGTGTGACCTCGCGATCACGTACACGCCACTACACGGCGTCGGGGGAGCGACCGCAACCATGCTCCTCGCTGACGCGGGCTACACGAACGTCACCCACGTGATGAAACAGTTCGAACCCGACGGTGACTTTCCAACGCTGCCCTTCCCCAACCCAGAAGAGCCAGGTGCGCTTGACCTCGCGATCGCGACAGCTACTGCAGCGAATGCAACGCTCATCATCGCGAACGACCCCGACGCCGACCGCCTTGGCGCGGCCGCGCGAAAGGGTGACGAGTGGCGACTACTGCGCGGTGACGAGATTGGCTGGCTCTTGGCATCCGCCCTGATGGAGGAGATTGGCGCGTCGCATCAGGTGATGGCAACGACCATCGTCTCGTCGACGATGCTCGAGAAGATGGCCGCGGCCGCCGGAATTGACTTTGCGACGACGCTCACCGGATTTAAGTGGATTGCTCGAGCGGCGGGCAACGGGGTGCTCGGCTTTGGCTACGAAGAAGCGTTGGGTTTCGCCGTTGACGCCAAAGTGGGCGACAAAGACGGACTCTCGGCAGCGCTCGCGCTCGCGCGTTTAACCCACGACCTCGCTCAAAAGGGCCAGACGCTCTTCGATCGGCTCGACGAACTTGAAGGGCGTTTCGGCGTTCACGCGACGTCGCAACTTGCGCTGCGCGCCGATGGCGCGCAGGGACTGGTCTCGATTCGCCGGGTCGTTGAGCAGATGAGAGCGACGCCACCCGCGTCCCTCGGCTCACTGTCCGTAACGAACATGGTTGATCTCGGCCAAGGTTGGCGGGGCCTCGGACCCACCGACGGTGTTGTGTTGATGCTCGGCGCTACGGGTCGTGTTGTCGTTCGTCCTTCTGGAACCGAGCCCAAAGTGAAGGCGTACATCGAAGTGACGCCGAGCGTCGAGGGATCATTAGAGGATCAACGCGCGGTAGCGGCTGGGTTGATTGACGGCGTGCGAGCGAGTCTCGCGACGTTACTTCGCGTCTGAGTTGTAGAGCGCGGCGTAGCCGGGCTTGATGACCGTGTTGATCATCGAAAGGCGTTGACTGAACTCGAAGAAGGTACTTTTCGCGGCGTTAAGGGTCAACCACTCCATGTCGGCCAAGTCCCAACCGAAGGCGTTGGCGCAGGTCTCGAACTCGCTGCTCAGTGAGATGCCACTCATCAATCGATTGTCGGTGTTGAGGGTGACGCGAAAGCGCAGTCGCTTGAGTAGGTCAATCGGGTGCGTGGCGATTGAAGAGGCCGCGCCGGTGTGCACGTTCGAGGTCGGACAGACTTCGAGTGGAATTCTGCGATCACGAACGTAGTTGGCCAGTCGGCCAAGTTCGTGCTTGCCGTTGATCTCTTTGATGTCGTCAGCGATGCGCACGCCGTGACCGAGTCGTTCGGCGTTGCAGAACTGCACGGCT
Organism: Acidimicrobiales bacterium; assembly: GCA_036511635.1. Classification (GTDB taxonomy): domain Bacteria; phylum Actinomycetota; class Acidimicrobiia; order Acidimicrobiales; family RAAP-2; genus RAAP-2. The sequence continues at coordinate 6,479 of DATCBX010000143.1, forward strand.
TCCCATATCGAAGGCAACCCGAAGGCTTCACCGGCGTGAATCGTTAAGTGAAAATCTTCGCGCTGAATGAGGTGGAAGGCGCGTAGGTGTTTCGTCGGCGGGAATCCGTCTTCGGGGCCGGCGATGTCGAAACCACAGACTCCTTCGTCGCGAAACGACACCGCCAGCTCGGCGATCGTTTCACTGAGACTCGCTTGACGCATAGCTGAGAGAATCGCGCGCACAATGATGACGTGACCTTCGCTCTCGGCCTCCTTGACGCCGAGAGCGAAACCGTCGAGGACCGCGCGCACGACTTCGTGAAGTGTGAGACCGCGCTCTAGATGCAACTCAGGAGCGAAGCGCACTTCGGCGTAGACAATGCCGTCTCGCGCGAGGTCGAGGGCACTTTCAGCCGCGACGCGCTCTATCTGGTCTTTGGTTTGCATGACGGCCGTGGTGTGGGCGAAGCCCTCGAGATAACGAACGAGGTCACTGCCGGGTGCGTCGACGATGAACCACTTCGCGAGTTCTTCAGGGTCATTCGTTGGCAGGGCGGTGTAGTTGATCTCTTGCGCGAGTTCTAAGACGGTCGCCGGTCGAAGACCTCCGTCGAGGTGTTCGTGAAGGAGAACCTTGGGTGCTCGCTTGATGATGTCGGGCGTTAACGCGGTACTTGCCATGGCCCAAGGCTAGCCAGGACCAAAGATTTAGTTACTGACGAAGTCCAGCAACAGCTTCGACGACTTACGTGCTTCACCACTTATTCGCACGGCGCCGTTAATCGTGACGCGACCGCTCTCTAAATGGACCTCGTCATCAGCGTGGAGTTCGAAGAGCGGTTGCCCCTTTTCGACCTTTTCTCCCTCACGCACGAGACACATCACGCCAGCCGTAGCACTGACCGGGTCTTCTTTGCGTGCGCGTCCCGCACCCAGGCGCCACGCCGCGATGCCCACGGCCAACGCGTCAACGGACTGCACGACGCCCTTTTCCGGCGCGAGAACGATGTCGCGAATCGTGGCGACCGGCATGACGGCGTCGGCGTCGCCACCTTGGGCTCGGATCATCTGGCGATAGGTCTCGTAGGCCGAACCGTCATCGAGTTTCTTGGCGGGATCAACATCTATGCCCACAAGTTTGGTCATGAGCCGCGCTAAGGCGAGCGTGAGTTCTCGAACGTCGCTTGGACCACCCCCGCGTAGCACCTCTACTGACTCAGTGACCTCAAGCGCGTTGCCAACGGCTTGGCCCAGTGGCGCGTTCATGTTGGTGAGTTGTGCGACGGTTTCGACGCCGTGCGCGTGACCGAGTCCGACCATGGTGTGGGCTAGCTCTCGTGCACGGTCGACGTCTTTGATGAAGGCGCCACGACCAACCTTGACGTCAAGGACTAGTGCGCCGGTGCCTTCGGCGATTTTCTTGGACATGATCGACGACGAGATAAGTGGAATTGATTCGACCGTGCCGGTGACGTCGCGCAACGCGTAGAGTTTCCGATCTATTGGCGCGAGGCCCTGACCCGCCGCGCACACCACGGCGCCAACGGTCTCGAGTTGTTGAAGGATCTCTTCGTTTGAAAGAACGGCTCGCCAACCGGGAATGCACTCGAGCTTGTCGAGCGTGCCGCCGGTGTGACCAAGTCCGCGTCCCGAGAGTTGGGGTACCGCGGCGCCACAAGCCGCGACGAGGGGAGCGAGGATGAGCGAAATCTTGTCGCCGACGCCACCGGTTGAGTGTTTGTCAACGGTGGGTCGAGAAAGTCCACTGAGGTCGAGACGCTCACCCGAAGCGATCATCCGATCGGTCCAGGTGCCCAGTTCGCGTGCGCTGAGCCCATTGAAGAAGATCGACATCAAGAGTGCGGACATCTGTTCTTCAGCGACGTCGCCTTGGTCATACGCGTCGAGGAGCCACGTGATGGCTTCGTCGCTGAGGACTCCTCCGTTGCGCTTGGTGGTGATGACGTCGACCGCTGAGAACCTGCTCACGAGTTGCGCCGAATCCCCACTTCCTCAGGACCGAAGGCGCCGGGTAGCAGTTCGCCCAAAGTGAGCGGCGGTATTTCGGGGCCGACGTCGACCAAGAGGTCGTTGCCGCCGTGTTCGAAGAGGAGTTGGCGACAGCGTCCACACGGCGTCAGTGGTTCTCCGTCACCCGCGACCACACAGAGTGCGATTAAGCGACCGCCGCTTTGTCGAATGAGGTCGCTTATGAGTGAACACTCTGCGCAAAGGGTCAGTCCGTAACTCGCGTTCTCGACATTCGATCCCACCACGGTCGTCCCGTTACTGGTCAGCGCACTAGCCCCGACGGTAACCTTCGAATACGGCGCGTACGAACGCGTAGAGGCGTCTCGAGCGAGGTTTCGCAGTCTCGCCCATTCGATTTCAGAGGGCGCCTTCACGCCTTCACTGTACACTTTTCGCTGCATGAGCAACTTTCGATTTTCCCCCGTTGTTATCAGTGACGAAGTCACCACCGCACTCAATGAAGGTCGTGGCGTCGTCGCGCTCGAGACCACCATTGTCGTGCAGGGACTCCCTGCACCCGTGAACATTGAAGTCGCTAACGAGTGTGAAGCAGCGGTGCGAAAGAGTGGTTCAATACCGGCCGCGATTGGCGTGCTCGATGGTCGTGTCATCGTCGGTCTGACGTCGAATGAGCTCGAACAACTCGCCAGTCCCGAGCGACACGCCGCCAAACTCTCCTCGCGTGACATCGGCATTGCTCTCGCTCTCGACACTGATGGTGCCACCACCGTCGCGGGCACGATTTCCGTTGCGCGCCGTGTGGGCATTGACGTGATGGCGACGGGCGGACTCGGCGGCGTGCACCGTCAAGCGAATGAAAGTTTTGATGAATCTGCTGACCTTGTCGCGTTGTCACGAACGTCAATCCTCGTGGTCGCGTCGGGCGTGAAATCGATTCTGGACATCGGGGCAACGCTGGAGCGTCTCGACACGTTGGGCGTGCCGATCTTGGGTTATCAGACGAAGCAGTTCCCTGGTTTCTATCTTCGCGACAGTGGTTTTAGTATCGACTGGTCCGTCACCGACGCTGACGAAGCGGCCGCTTCGTTCCTACGTCACCGCGAGTTCTCTGGCACGGGTCTCGTCGTGGCGAACCCGGTGGCCGCCGACAAGGAGTTGGACCGGCGCCTTCACGATGAAGCCCTGGAGAGTGCACTCACGAAGGCGAATCTCGAAGGTGTAACTGGAAAAGCGGTGACGCCTTCACTACTGGCGGAGTTTGCGCGCCACACTGCGGGCGTGAGCGTGCAGGTGAATCGCGACCTCGTGGTCGCCAATGCCTTACTCGCGGGCGATATCGCCGCGTCCATAGCTCGATCAGTCGCGTGAAGAAACGCGTCGTCATTCTTGGCGACGTGATGCTCGACGTCGTCGTTCAACCTCTTGGTCACGTTGCTCCCACGAGCGACACGCCAGCCAACATTCGCGTCACTCGCGGTGGTTCGGGTGCGAACGTAGCAATCGCGCTCAGCGCGAGTGGCCACGACGTGACCTACGTCGGCGCAAGCGGCAGCGACGCAGCATCGAGCGTCTTCGTAGAGGCGCTGCGCGTCAAGGACGTAGAGGCCCAACTCCAGAGCGTTGACGGACCCACCGGCACGGTCGTCGTCATTGTCGCGGGCGATGGGCAGCGCGCCATGTTGAGTGATCGCGGCGCGAACGCGTACCTCGAAGAATCGTTCGTCACCGAGCAACTCCGTGAGCCCTTTGACCACCTCCACGTGTCTGGTTACGTGCTGCTCGATCCCGCAACGAGGGGTGTTGGAGAAAGCGCGCTCGACCTGGCTCGATCTCGTGGGATATCAACCTCCGTCGACGTCTGTTCGGTGGCACCCTTGGTAAGAGTGACGCCCGCCGTTTTTCTCCACGCTGCGCACGGCGCGTCGATGTTCTTTGCCAACAACGAAGAAGCCCTCGCGATTAGCTCGACGCTCAACGTCGATGACGCCGCGAACGCGCTCGCCGAGCTCTTTGGCGAGGTCGTCATCACAAGGGGTGAAAACGGCGCGCTGGCGGCAGTGGGCGCCGAGCGTTTTTTGGTGCCGGCCAACACTGTTGACGTCGTGGACACGACGGGTGCCGGTGACGCGGCAACCGGCGCGTACCTCGGTGCACGTCTCAATGGGGAAAATCCCACGACCTCGCTCGAACGATCCATGGCCGCTTCAGCGGGTGTCCTAGGCGGATTGGGCGCCCTCGGCTAATCGCGTTGGTAGGGCTGTCCGTCGGCGGCCGGAGGACGCACGCGGCCAATGAGACCCGCCACCACCGCGATGGTGATCAGGTACGGGAACATCTGGAGGATGTAGAGCGACACTGGTACCTGGTAGGTCTGAAGGTTGTAGGAGAGGTAGACCGACAGGCCAAAGATGATCGAAGCGACGACGGCGCCTGAAGGTCGCCAGCGGCCAAAGATCAGTGCAGCGAGCGCGATGTAGCCGTACCCCGAGGTGTAACCAACCTGGAACTGGCCCTGCGTTGCCATGAAAGCAACGCCGCCAAGTCCCGCGATCGCGCCACCCAACACGACGTTGACGTAGCGAACGCGAATGACGTCGATACCGACCGACGCTGCCGCGCGCGGGTGTTCACCCACCGCGCGAACGTGAAGACCGTATCGAGTCTTAAAGAGCGCGAAACTGACCACCGCGACGAGAATGATCATCACGTAGAAGAAGCCCGACTGGTTGAAGAAAACCGGTCCAAGAATCGGTATCTTCGAAAGCCCGGGAATCGCGAGGTTCGGGGCCAAATTGCCCGTATTGAAGTTGGGAAATGGCGTCAAAACTTGGAGGTTCAAGTACGACGAGAGGCCCCCCAGCATCGTCACCAGCACCACGCCGACGATGATCTGATCCGAGCGGTAGCGCAATGAAAAGAACGCGAGCACGAGTCCTATCAGTCCGCCGAGGAAAAGCCCACCAATCGCGGCGTAGAAGAAATTATGAGTCTCTGATGCGATCATGCTGCCCAAAAAGGCGCCGCCGATGAATTGACCTTCGATCGCGATGTTCACTACACCCGAGCGTTCGCACATCACGCCCGAGAGAGAGCCAAAGACGAGCACCATGACGGTGGCTGAACTGCCCACCAAGATCGAAGTGACGTTGACTGAAGAGACGAACGACGGTCCACCACTACGTGCGGCCCAGAAGAGCAACGCAATAAGAAACAAGATCGCGACGGCGCCGAAACGCGCCATGACGCCTCGACGGGGCTGGCGAACAAAGACTTCGGCTGCGAGGGCGATGATTATGAGGCCGAGGACGAGGTCCGTCCATCGCACGGGCATCGTGAGCGAACCGAGACTTATTGGCGCCGACGCGACGTTGAGAGGGTTGAAGGAGAGAGAAGAGTGCGCGCCCGATTGGGTACCTAAGCCAAAGACGAAGAACGTAAAGAGACCAACGACGGCCATGAGAGCCGCGATCACGCGCGTACGTCGGTTTTTCGCGAGTGACGCCGTCATGGACTTCGTGGAATTGTCGAGAAGACTCATGAGCCCCATCCCGTCGTGGAGATCTGCAGACGTTCTGTTGAGACGTTGCGCAGTCGGAAGATCTCTTTCACGAGAACTGGCGTAGCGACAAAGAGGACAATCGCTGACTGTATTACCGTCGCGAGATCGAGAGGAATGCCTGTCGTTGCCTGCATGTTCCGTCCGCCCACACCGAGCGCCGCAAAGAGCAACGCGGCCCACACGATGCCCATGGGCTTATTGCGCCCAAGCAGCGCCACGGTGATTGCGGTAAATCCGATACCCGCGCTGCCAATAAGGAAACCGCCGTCAACGTAATGCGTGGTGCTCGCGACTTGGACAACACCGGCGAGACCAGCGAGACCGCCGGAAACAAGAAACGCGACGACGATGACTTTTCGCGCGTTGATGCCCGAGGCCCTGGCGGCCGACGGGTTGGCACCGGTCACGCGAAAATCGAAGCCGAGCGACGAGCGATTGAGGAGCCACCACGCAAAAAGCACGACCGCGGCCGCGACGAACACCCCGTAACTGACGCGAAGACCGGTCTTGGTGCCAAAGAGTGGCGACAGAACCGCTGAAGGATCCATCGTGCGTCCGATGTCGTTGGACTGGCCAGGCTGTTGGAAGGGTGTCGAGAGCACGGCGAAGAGCAAGAAGGCGTAGGTGACGTAGTTGAACATGAGTGTCACGATGACTTCGTGCGCTCCGGTGTAGGCCTTTAATAAACCCGGGACCGCACCGCACACCATGCCGCCCGCGATACCCGCCAACAGGGTGAGCGGTAGGTGAAGGACGGTGGGCATGTGCACCATCGAACCAAAGGCCGCGCCGGCAATGCCGCCAATGACGGCTTGTCCGTTCGCGCCGATGTTGAAAAGTCCGGTCTGGAACGCAATGCCCACGCCAACGCTGACGATCACGAGGGGCGTGGCGTAGGTCAATGTTTCCGACAACGGCGTCAGGGTGTTGGGCCACCCTTTACCGGTCACGAGTGAGTGCCAAAACCCCTGTGGGTCAACAACAGAACCAGTGAATATCGAGCGATAGGCCGCGCCAACATTGTTGAACGTGATGTTGAGCGCGTGGGGGAACGCGTTCCAGCCACTGAAGAGCCCGCGCCACGCGTCGAGTACCGCTGGGGTAGTGACGATGATGATGATCGCACCGAAGGCAAGTCCCAAGATGAGGGCGTAGACGGTGACGACGATGGGACTACTTGAGGTGTAGCGATCCCACAGCGACTGAGGCTGTGTGGTCGCGACGTCAGACATTGGTCGCCTCCATGGTGTGGCCGGCCATCAAGAGTCCGATCGACTCACGACTCGTCGATGGCTCAACGATGCCGCTGATCTTGCCCTCGAACATCACGGCGATTCGGTCTCCCAACGCCAGGACTTCATCGAGTTCTGAAGAGACAATAAGTGACCCGTTGCCTTGATTTCGGTGTTCGACGATCTGGCGGTGCACGTACTCAATTGATCCAACGTCGAGTCCGCGTGTTGGCTGGGAGGCAACGAGAAACTCGAGCGAGCGCGAGAGTTCGCGGGCCACGATGACTTTCTGTTGGTTGCCGCCTGAGAGTGAACTTGCGGGCGCTTGAATCGAGGTGGTGCGCACGTCGAACTCTTTGACGAGTCGAACCGCGTTCTCGTTCACCGCGGCGAGGTTGCGCGTACCGTGCGCCGCGAAGGGTGCTCGACGAGGTGTGTTGAGGACCAAATTGTCGGCGATGGACATTGTGAGGACTAAGCCGTCACGCTGTCGATCCTCAGGAATGTGACCGATGCCAGCGTCAAGAGCTTGGCGAGGAGACAGGTTCGTGACGTCGCGCCCGTGCAACGTGATGGTGCCTGAAAGCACGGGTCGCATACCAACGAGCGCCTCGACGAGCTCTGTCTGTCCGTTGCCCTGCACGCCCGCGAGTGCCAAAACCT
>DATCBX010000144.1:0-7902 GCA_036511635.1 Acidimicrobiales bacterium
AGCGTGACGGCGATCGACGTCCACGTAGGTGACCATGTGGGCGGCGAAGTAGATGACCTTCTCTAACTGCTTGGCCTTCAACTCTTCCTTCGGCGCGGTACCCATTAAGAGGTACGCGAGCCACGAACGCGTACCGCGTAAGTACCAGATGTGTACAACCGGAGCCGAAAGGGCGATGTGACCCATGCGCTCACGGCGCACCTTGTCACTCGTTACCTCAACGCCACAGCGCTCACAGACAATGCCCTTAAAACGGACGCGCTTGTACTTGCCACAGGCACACTCCCAGGCCTTCTGCGGTCCAAAGATCTTCTCGCAGAAGAGGCCGTCCTTCTCAGGACGAAGGGTGCGGTAGTTAATAGTCTCGGGCTTCTTTACTTCACCTGAGGACCAACTACGAATGTTCTGCGCAGTAGCGAGACCAATACTGATCTCGTCGAACTGGTTTACGTCGAGTGGACTCATGACAACTTCCTTTCGGCGGCACGGCGGGCGTCTTCTTCGTCGCTACCGCGCTCGGGTCGACTGATGTCGATGCCCAACTCGCGCGTGACCGAGAAGAAGTCCTCTTTGGTGTCGGCTAGATCAACGTGGGCACCGACCTTGTCGCGCACTTCCACGTTCAGACAGAGTGACTGCATTTCCTTGATGAGAACCTTGAACGATTCGGGAATTCCCGGCTCGGGTAGGTTCTGACCCTTCACGATGGCTTCGTAAGCACGCTCGCGACCCTTCATGTCGTCAGACTTGACGGTCAAGAGTTCCTGGAGGGCGTACGCGGCGCCGTAGGCCTCGAGGGCCCACACTTCCATCTCACCAAAGCGCTGACCACCGAACTGCGCCTTACCACCAAGTGGCTGGGCGGTGATCATCGAGTACGGACCAGTGGCGCGCGCGTGAATCTTGTCGTCGACCATGTGGGCGAGCTTCAAGATGTAGGCGTAACCAACCGAAATTGGGCTGTCGTACGCCTCTCCGGTGCGACCGTTGTAGAGCGTGACCTTGCCGTCGTTGTCTCCCGCCAAAAGACGCTTACCGTTTTGGCCATCGACGTTCAACGTCTCGAAGGTCTGCTGGATCGTGGGCTTGTCCTTCGCGCGCTCGGTCTCGTCCCAGTGCGCACCGTCAAACGGTGGCGTGGCGACGTACACCGCGGGCTCGGTACGAGGACGCGTCTTACGATACGGACGTGTCAACGGGTTCTTCTGGTCATCGTGGCCGGACGTACCAACGGCCGGGTTGACCTCAAGGCCAGCCCATCCGTGACGAGCGGCGTAGCCCAGGTGACTTTCGAGCACCTGACCAACGTTCATTCGACTCGGCACACCAAGGGGACTCAAGATGATGTCGATTGGTGTTCCGTCAGAAAGGAACGGCATGTCCTCTTCGGGCAGAATCTTCGAGATAACGCCCTTGTTACCGTGACGCCCGGCGAGCTTGTCGCCCTCGGAAATCTTGCGCTTTTGAGCGACGTAGACCTTGACGAGTTGATTAACGCCAGGCTGCATTTCGTGGTCTTCGTCACGGCTGTACACCTTGACGTCGATGACCTTGCCGGACTCGCCGTGGGGAACCTTCAACGAGGTGTCACGAACTTCACGTGCTTTTTCGCCAAAAATGGCGCGAAGCAAACGCTCTTCGGGCGACTGCTCGGTCTCACCCTTAGGGGTGACCTTACCGACGAGGATGTCGCCGGGCTGAACTTCAGCGCCAATGCGCACGATGCCCAGGTCGTCGAGGTCAGCCAAGATGTCGTCGGGCAAGTTCGGGATGTCGCGAGTGATCTCTTCAGCACCAAGTTTGGTGTCGCGAGCGTCAATCTCGTATTCCTTCACGTGGACCGAGGTCAAGACGTCGTCACGCACGAGACGCTCGCTCAAGATGATGGCGTCTTCGTAGTTGTAGCCCTCCCATGGCATGTACGCCACGAGCAGGTTCTTACCCAACGCCAACTCACCGTTCGAGGTGCTCGTGCCGTCGGCCAAGAGGTCGCCGGCCTTCACGTTCTCGTTACCAAAGACAAGAGGCTTCTGGTTGATCGACGTGTCCTGATTCGAACGACGGAACTTGTTCAGGTTGTACTGCTTGCGACCGAGGGCCTTGCCGTAACGGTCGGTGACGTCCTTCTCGTACTCAACCACAATGCGGTCGCCCGAGACAGACTTCACGACACCGGTGCCTTCAGCGATAAGAACGTCGCCAGAGTCAAGTGCGGCGCGCGCTTCCATGCCAGTTCCGACGAATGGAGCCTCGGGCATGATGAGCGGCACGGCCTGCTTCTGCATGTTCGCACCCATGAGTGCGCGCTGGGCGTCGTCGTGCTCAACGAATGGAATAAGCGACGTCGCGACCGAAATGATCTGCTTGGTCGAGACGTCCATCAGCTCGACTTCGTCGGGCTTGACGAAGTCAATCTCTGACGTCGTTGACGATGACTTGTTCGACGAGCCAACACGAAGTCCCGTACCAACGGGTCCGCGACGAACGAGGACGCGGTCAGCCTTAATGGTGCCGTGCTCGTCAACCTCGGTGTTGGCTTGGGCAATGACGAAACGCTCTTCTTCGTCAGCCGTGAAGTACCTAATCTCACCGGTAACTTTGCCCGAAGCGACAACGCGGTACGGCGTTTCGATGAAGCCGTACCCGTTGATGCGTGCGTAGGTCGCGAGGTAACCAATAAGACCAACGTTCGGACCTTCTGGCGTTTCGATGGGACACATACGTCCGTAGTGCGAGGAGTGGACGTCTCGAACTTCGAGACCAGCACGCTCACGTGAAAGTCCGCCTGGTCCCAGCGCGGAAAGACGACGCTTGTGGGTGAGGCCCGAGAGCGGGTTGTTCTGGTCCATGAACTGGCTGAGCTGGGAGGTGGCGAAGAACTCTTTGATCGCCGACATCACGGGACGAATGTTGATCAAGGTCTGGGGCGCGATGGCCTCGACGTCTTGAGTGTTCATGCGCTCGCGAACGACGCGCTCCATACGTGAAAGGCCAGTACGAAGAGCGTTTTGAATCAGCTCACCCACGCTGCGGATGCGGCGGTTGGCGAAGTGGTCCTGGTCGTCGATGTGGTACGTGGTCTCTTTGGCGGTGCGGTCGCGCGCCAAGTTCAACAGGTACGTAGCCGTAGCGAGCACTTCGGCCTTCGAGAGAACGTGCAGTTCCATGTTGGGCAACTCAAGAACGTTGCCAAACAGTTCGACGTTCTTTGCGACTTCACTGCCGAGCTTGCGGTCGAGCTTGTAACGACCAACGCGACTGAGGTCGTAGCGCTTCTCAGAGAAGAAGGCACCCTCAAAGTACTGACGAGCCGCTTCGACGGTTTGCACTTCACCGGGACGGGCGCGACGATAGATCTCGAGCCACGCGGTCTCTTGGCTCGCGCGCAAGAAGTTCTCCGGCGTGTCATCAATGTTGTACTTCTCCATGTGCTTGGAGATTTCGAGGTGGGCCTTCTTCCAGTCAACGTGGAACTGGTCCTCGAGGAAGTCGAAGTGCGCAACAAACTTTTCGAAGAACTTCTCGTCCATCGCCGTGTCGAGCGCACGAAGCAACGTGAAAATCGAGATGCGACGCTTGCGAGCAATGCGCGCGCCAGCGTTAGCGGACTTGTTCTTCTTCTCTTCAAGGTCAACTTGGAGCCACTCACCGCGACTGGGGTGAATTGTTCCTTCGAAGGCAACCTTTTCGTCCTTACCGGGCTGAAAGAGCACGCCAGGTGAACGAACGAGCTGCGAAACGACAACGCGCTCGGTACCGTTGATGATGAACGTACCTTGCTCGGTCATGATTGGGAAGTCGCCCATGAAGACCGTCTGCTCTTTGATCTCACCGGTCTCGGAGTTCAAGAAGCGCGCGCGTACGAAAATAGGCTGTGAGTAGGTGGTGGCGCGCTGACGGCACTCTTCCACGGTGAACTTCGGCGGACTCTTTAAGTCAGCGTCATCAGGGTCAAACTCAAGTTCGAGCGAGAGACGACCCGTGAAGTCGGTAATTGGTGAAATCGCCTCGAACGCCTCACGCAGACCCTGCTTCATGAATAAGTCGAAGCTGTCGCGCTGAATTTCGAGAAGGTTAGGCAAAGGGTGTGCTTCACCCAATGCAGAGAAGTTAAAGCGCTCCGGGCTAGTGGACCGAGACGTCAACGGTCATCCTCCGTGTGAGTGGGTGGGTGGTACGCGCCGGGTTCAAGCACAAAACGGCGTCAAGGGATGACGAAGTTGGGGGCAGGAACACGGTCTTACAACTCTAGTGGTTCTGCCAGAGAATGCGCAACTGGCGCTCTCCAGAGGAGATACGCGCCCGTTCAAAACGGTTGCGCTCACCCTAGGCAGGTTCACCGCTCAGGTCAAGTATTTCCGACCTAAGAAAAAAGCCCCGGCTGGTTTCCCAGCCGGGGCCCTTTAAACAGCGGAAATTACTTGACTTCTACCGTCGCGCCGGCAGCCTCGAGGGCAGCCTTGGCCTTGTCGGCGTCAGCCTTGGAGACCTTTTCGAGCACGGGCTTTGGGGCACCGTCCACGAGGTCCTTGGCTTCCTTCAGTCCCAGGCTGGTAAGTGAACGCACTTCCTTAATGACCTGGATCTTCTTGTCGCCACCGCTCGTCAAAATGACGTCAAAGTCGCTCTTCTCTTCAGCAGCGGCAGCGTCGCCACCACCGCCCGCGGCAGGTGCCGCGGCAGCAGCCGCGGGAGCCGCAGCAGTCACGCCGAACTTCTCCTCGAACTCCTTGAGCAGTTCGCTCAGTTCGATGACAGAAAGCTCCGCAATACCGTCGAGAATCTGCTCCTTGGTAAGGGTTGCAGCCATGGTGATTCCTTTCTCTTCTTATTTCGTTGTTGGTTATTCGGCCGGTTCGCTCGCGACGTCGTCAGACGCCTCGGAGGTGTCGGTGTCGGAAGGAGCTTCAGCAACAACTTCCTCGTCAGAAGGAGCCTCAGCGGCAACTTCCTCGTCGGATGGAGTTTCAGAAACAACTTCCTCGTCGGAAGGAGCCTCAGCGGCAACTTCCTCGACTTCAGCGACCGAGGTCGCGTCGTCGTCGCTCGCTGCCGGAGCAGCTTCCTCGACCCCGGCCGGAGTCTCGGCGGTCACTTCGACTTGCTCGACCACTGGGGCGGCAACTACGCCACCCTTGGAGTCGATCAAGGCCGAGAGGCCGTAGGCGAAGCTTTGCGGGACGGCCTTCAAAAGGGCAGCCATCGTCGCGAGTGGTGAGGCAAGAAGACCCGCGAAACGCGCGAGCAGGACGTCGCGCGATGGCAGGTCCGCCAACGCCGTTATGTCCTTCAACGTTAGGGCCTTGCCGTCGAGGACGCCGCCCTTGACGATAAGGGTCGGGGTGGCCTTGGAGAAATCGCGCAGCGCCTTGGCGACGGCTGAGATGTCACCGTTCACAAAGGCAATGGCAGTTGGACCGACGAGGAACTCATCGAGCGAGGCAACCGAGGTCCCCTCAATGGCGCGACGCACGAGCGTGTTCTTAAAGACCTTGTAGTCGGCATCAAGGGTACGAAGCTGACGACGGAGCGTAGAGATCTCCGCCACCGTCATGCCGCGGTACTCAGTGACGACCGCCGTTGAGGTGCTGTCGACCTTCGCCTTCAATTCGTCGACGGTAGCGACCTTGGCGGTGCGAACCTTGTTCATAGTGACTCCTTCACCGGATGCCGCCCGGTAACGGGCCTCCAACATCCAAGCGAACGAGCTCCACAAGGAAACTCGAACTCCTCGTCAGGCGAACTTTCGTCCTTTACGCACTCGCGTGCACCGGATGTCTTCGGCGTTCTTTATAAATCTGTTGCACAAACTTCGTGCGAGGTTCTACAGCGTACTAACGAAACGTTGACGTCGTCAAAACGGCGACTACGCCGAGGCCAGGACTTCGTCTTGGTCACGGGTGCGCGCTGGATCGATCTTGACACCAGGTCCCATCGTTGATGAGACCGTGATGCTCATGATGTAGCGACCCTTGGCACTGGCCGGCTTGACACGAACGAGTTCGTCGATGACGGCCTGCACGTTGCGAACCAGATCGTCGCGCGAAAAGCTCACTTTGCCGACGCGAAGCTGCACGTTACCGATCTTGTCGGTGCGGTACTCAACGCGACCACCCTTGAACTCAGTGACGGCTTTGGCGACATCGGTCGTGACGGTGCCGGTCTTGGGGTTAGGCATCAGACCACGTGGTCCAAGGACTCGACCAAGTCCACCGACTTGACCCATGAGGTCAGGCGTCGCGATCGCGACGTCAAAGTCGAGGAATCCACCAGCGACCTTGGCGACGAGGTCTTCGGCGCCCACTTCATCAGCACCAGCGTCACGAGCAGCTTGCGCGGCTTCACCCGCAGCGAAGACTGCCACGCGGTTCGTCTTACCGGTTCCCGCGGGCAGCGAGATGGTGCCACGCACGATCTGCTCGGCCTTGCGAGGGTCGACGCCGAGGCGAACAGCCAACTCGACGGTCTCGTCAAACTTGGCCGTCGAAAGATTCTTGACCTTCTCGAGCGCGTCGACAACCGTCAACAACTCTTCGCGGTCAACCTGAGCGAGGGCGTTTTTGTAGTTCTTACCGTGCTTCATTACTTTTCTCCTAGCCCGCGACCGTAATGCCCATCGAGCGAGCCGTGCCGGCCACTTGGAGCTTGGCCATTTCGACGTCGTCGGTGTTGAGGTCCTTCAGTTTGGTCTTCGCGATCTCTTCGACCTGGTCCATGGTCACTGAAGCAACCACTTCTCGGCCCGCGAGCTTCGCGCCCTTGGCAACGCCAGCTGCCTGGCGCAACAGCACCGGCGTGGGGGGCGTCTTCAAAATAAACGTGAAGGTGCGGTCTTCGTAGATTGATATCTCGACGGGGATAACGGTCCCCTTCATTGATTCAGTCGCGGCGTTGTACTGCTTGCAGAACTCCATGGTTTGCACACCGTGGGGTCCTAGCGCGGTACCAACCGGCGGCGCGGGTGTGGCGCCGCCCGCTTCGAGTTGAATTTTGACTATTGCTACGACATTCTTGGCCATGGCCGTTCTCCTTACAGTTCTTTAGAGCTTCGTGACCTGCGTGAAGTCAAGCTCCACGGGGGTCTCTCGTCCGAAGATGTCCACCAACACCTTGACCTTCAATTGGTCTTCGTTGATCTCGGCCACGTGGCCAGAGAAGGTGGCGAACGGTCCAGACTTGATCTGCACCGTGTCGTTAACTTCGAACTCGTGGGTGGGCATGCGACGCTTCGCGGTCGGCACTTCAACGCCTTCGACGTGAGGACGAATGATGTTGTCGACTTCACGCTTCGTGAGAGCCGTTGGCTTCGTCTTCTCCGCGCCAACGAAGCCCGTCACGCCAGGCGTCGAACCAATGACGTAAAAGATCTCGGGGTCCGGCTCGCATCGAATTAAGAGGTAGCTCGGGAACATGCGCTTCGAAACGGTGACCTTCTTGCCGGACTTGAATTCCGTCACGTCTTCTTCGGGCAGGTAGATCTCGTAGATCGATTCACCCAGTTCACGGCTCTTAATGATGTTGTTGAGAGCACCGATGACTTTTTGCTCGTGACCGGCGAAGGTGTGCACGATGTACCAACGACCGGGACGGTCGTAGGCGCTTTCGACAATGGGCTCGTCGTCTTCGTCCTCGATAATCGTGACGTCGAGAATTTCCTCGCCGTCCATTACGTCGTTCGTTACTTCTTCGAGGGGGGTTTCAAGGTCACTCATATTTACCTACTTGGTGAAGAGGAACGAAACGAACTTGGCGAAACCAAAGCCGAGTCCGAAAATTAGCGAGGACATAAAAATCAATACGAAGAGCACGATGGTCGTGTAGTTAATGACTTCGGGGCGTGTGGGCCACGAGACTTGACGCATCTCTTCGCGAATTTGGCGAAAGAACTCACGAGGCGTGGCG
>DATCBX010000145.1:0-6900 GCA_036511635.1 Acidimicrobiales bacterium
GGGCGCGACCGTGGGTGTCAACAAAGGTAAGCCTCGTAGGGGCGGCACCCTTACGGTGGGGACGATCTCTGATGTTCCTAACTTTCACATCTTCAATGGCTCGCAAGGAAAATTGGACGCCTCAGGATTTTGCGTCGCGAACGCACTGTACGACCCACTCTTCGTTGTGTCCGTGAACGGTAAAGGGGCGTTGCCGATGCTCGCCCTTTCTGCGTCTCACGACGCGACCTACAAGACGTGGACAATAAAATTGCGCCAGGGCGTGACCTTTTCGAACGGTGACCCTTTTAACGCGGACATTGTCGTCCAGAACTACACCGCCGCCAAAAACGACCCCACCGTTGGCTTGGCGATTCAGCCCATCATTGGTTCGGTAGTGAAAGTCGACGACAGCACCGTGACGTACAACATGGTCATCCCGTTCTCGACGCTTCCGATCACTCTTGCGGAGCAGCAGATTTCGTACATGGCGCACCCGACGTCGTTCGTTCCGACGTATACCGGTAATCCAATCGGCACCGGCCCCTTTATTGTTAAAAGTTGGCAAGTCGGTGTTGAGTCGCAGTTCACAAAGAACCCGACGTACTGGCGCAAGGACTCGGCCGGTCGTAAGTTGCCGTACCTTACGGGAGTCAACTTCAAGACCATCGTTGACGACGCCGGACGAAATCAGGCGTTGCAAAGCGGCTCGGTCGACATGATTCTTCAAGAGGCCGGCGCGCAGATCGCCGCTCTCAAAAAGATGAAGAACATCACGTTCCGCACTGACCAGAACGATCCTCGTGACCCGTCAGTGAACTGTCTCATCATGAACACCACGTCCACGTTGAATCAGTACTTCGCTTGGGCCGGCCAGTTCGCGTCCATTGGCGTTCCGGGATCGTTGCCGTACCTTCTAAAGGGCCAAGCTCCACCGGCCGCGGTGCAACAAGCTGACTATCTCGGCACGCTAGGCGCCGTGAACCCTTCGACGTTGCAATGGGACACGACATTGAAGCCCGTTGTCAACGACGTGACGATTCGTCAGGCGTGCGCCATGGCGATCAACCGCAACACCTACTTCAGGGTCGTTGACGGCAGCATCGGTGCGGTAGCGGACGGAATTTACCGTAAGAGTTCGCCGTTCTACCGGAATCCTAAGTACCCGGCGTACAACCCCACAAAGGCAAAGGCACTTGTCAATGCGTTCAAAGCAGCGAACAACGTGACGAAGGTGGGCTTCGTTATTGACTCGGTCTCGGGCAACTCATCGGCGGTGCGAGCGTTTTCGTTCTTCCAACAGGAGCTCGCAAAGGTTGGCATCACGGTGACGAACCGACCACTCGTTCAAAGTACGTTGATCAACAACGTCATCTACGGTGAGTACGACTGCGCGACGTGGAACCAGTTCGGTGGCGTTGACCCGTCACTTAACTACGTATGGTTCCTCTCGCTCAGCGCTACGGCGTCGCCGACTGCTGGCGGACTCGGTATGGGAGCGCTGCCCGCGGGTACGTTCATTGCTGGTGCCGTGAACTTTGCTCACCAAGGTGACCCAGTAATTGAGTCCGCGATGTTGACCGCACTTGCGTCCAAGCCTGGTTCCGCTGCACAAAAGGCGGCGTGGTCTTCGGTGAACGCACAGTTCTCTAAGGACATCCCTTACCTGTGGATGGACTCGCTCGTCACGGCGTGGGCTGCTCGCAAGAACGTTCAGAACTGGGTTTCGGGAACTGCTGGTGACGGCACGACTCGATGCCTCAGTCCTGACGGTGGGTCGGCGCGTTGGGATCAAATCTGGAAGTCGTAGTTCGAGGCTTCGAAGTTCGACAAAAGAGCGGCGCGCGAGCGCCGCTCTTTTGTCTTCTCGAGGTAGCTCCTTAGGCGATCTTTCCCTTGACGTTTCGCCACCAATAGAGGGTCGAGAGGGCCAGGCTGGCCGAGATGACAGCAATCAAGCTAAAGGGAATCGTGGGGCTAATACTGAAGAGGAATCCCGACGTGCCAGCCGACAGCGCGAGCGCTGCAGTATTGGACATTGTGTAGAGACCCTGACGTCGACCGAGTTCGCGGTGTGCTGCGCCTTGGCTCATGAGTGATGAAATCGAAGGCACTGAGAGCGCGGCACCGATCGATTCGAAAGACCCGAGGACAAGCATCAAGTTGTTGTTGTGGACGTGAGGGTAGATCGCGAGAAACGATGCCCCGCACAGCAGACCCGCGAGAGCGACGTATCGGCGATTGGCGTGATCAGCGAGTCGACCACCAAGTCGCGCCAGTACCACCCAGGGAACACTGAAAGCGGTCCAACTGAGGCGAATCTGTAGGGTGCTGGCGTGATGGGAATGGAGCAAGAGGCTCCAACACGCCTCGTACACACCAATTGCAAGACCCGTCGCGCTGGCCGCGACCAAGGCGCCAGTGAGTTGGCTACTCCACTGCAGTTTCGGCAGCGGTGATGGGTCGTACTCGATGTCGCCGAGATTGGTTTTCGACGCGACGAAAGCGGCAAGCAAACTCACGATGCCCGTGACGAAAAAAGCCCAACCGAGGTCATTCACCGACGCCACCACACCAACAACGGGACCAATCGCGATACCAAAAAGTTGAGCCGCGAAAATCTTTGAGACCGCGCGACCGCGTTGGGCTTCTGGAAAGAGCGAGGCGACTGCCGACAGTGAAGCCACTTCTATGGCACCGGCGCTCGCGCCTTGAAAGGCTCGCGTGAGCGCCAACCATGGTGCCGAGACTGGCAAGAGATAGGTCATGCTGGCCAGGCCGTAGATGACCAGACAGATTACGAGCAAGCGTCGCCGGCCAAACTTGTCGGTCAAGTGACCAAAGGCGAACTGGGTTGCAACGCCGGCGACGAAGAACGCCGCCATGATCAGTCCAATAATCCTTGGCGTGCCATCGCGGTGCTCGAGGAAGAGCGGGAGGAGGGGGAGACCAAGTGTCGCGCCCATCCACTGAATCGCGACGATAACGGTGAGACGGCGCAAAGTCTGCTGCGCACTGCTTTGAGCCATGGTTTCCACGTTACCGGTCGAGGCGTAATTGCCGAACGATAAATGACTAGATGGTGTGGCACTCGATCAAGATCAGGACACCCAAGGAGAGATACACAAACGGCATGAACGTCGGCGCGTAGTCGGCGCCCCATTTGACGACGCGGGGATGACTGGCCAAGCGCTGGGCACTCAAGAGAAACAGAAGCTCCCACAAGGCAATGGTGGCCGCGGCGGCGAAGGCGCGCACAAAACCGTTTGCTCTAAAGAGCGGAATCCATACCGCGAGATTGTCGCCACCAAGCGCCAAGGTGATCATGAACGTCGTGATGCTCCCTCTTCGATTCTGCTCACGAGGCGTTGAGCGATGGCGCCATGCCGAGAGTGCGAAGCCAAAAGGCGCAAGGGAGAGCACTCCCAACCAACGAAGTGGAATGGGTGTCAGTAGTGAACCAATGGCGCTCGCAATGATGACAATCGACGCAACGCCCAGTGCTTGGGCCCAGCTGACCCGACGAAAGCGTGCGCGATCGGTGACGAGGAGCTGCGCGGCGAAGGCGAAGTAGTTGTCGACCATCGTGCCAATAAACGCGAGAGACGTGACGACGACGACGCCGAGAATCGTGTGCACTCGCCGACCTTACTTGAGAGTACGGAAAGGACAAAAAAGTTGCGAAGTAGGATGGACGAGATGAGCGGCCACGTCTTACCCCCTACGCACGAGCAACTTGAGCGTGCACGTGCCGTCGTTGCGGACCATCTAGATCCCACGCCAACGATCACGCTCTTCGTTCGTGGACGCCCGGTGTTTGCGAAGCTCGAAAGTCTTCAGGTCACGGGGTCGTTCAAAATCCGAGGCGCACTCGCGGCCATTGACGCGGCGCATCGAAACGATCCTTCGGGCGCGGTGATTACTGCCTCAGCGGGTAATCACGGATTAGGCATCGCGCACGCGTCGACTCTGCTGGGCGTTCGAGCAACAGTGGTCGTGCCAGTGAACGCGTCCGCTGCCAAAGTGAAAAAACTCTCGACGTACGACATCGAGCTCATCCAGCACGGATCGACCTTCGACGAAGCTCAAGACTTCGCCAAGGGTCTTGGTGTCGAACGTTCTATTCGTTACGTGTCACCTTTTAACGATAGTGACGTGCTCGCGGGTCAGTCGACCATGTTCGATGAGATGATGCTCCAAGCGCCCGACATCGAGCACGTGGTGGTCTCAGTGGGTGGTGGGGGATTGATTTCGGGAACGCTGCTCTCGCGTGACGCGCAGGGTCGTACCGACATTCGAGTGACGGGTGTACAACCTGAAGAGAGCGCCGCGCTGTATCACGTGTTACGAGGTGCGACGATGAGCGAGGTCGAACATCGATTTACGATTGCTGACGGCTTAGCTGGCGGCGGTGACGAAGGTGCCATCACGAATGAACTGGTCGCAAAGAGTGGTATTGAGCTTGTGCTCGTTCCAGAAGTTGAGATACGTCACGCCGTGCGCGAGATAGCCGAAGTTAACGGCTTAATCTTGGAGGGTTCAGCGGCCGCTTCCTACGCCGCCATCGCCGCGAATCGTGTCGATGACCTAACGTCGCGCATTGGATTTGTTGCGAGCGGGCGAAACATTTCACACGAGCTGCTCGTCGAGCTTCTCAACGAACCCATGGCTTAAGACCGATTGTCCTTAAGTACGAAACAGTTAGGGTAGACAGGTGGCGGTAAAGCAGCACTTCAAAGCACTCGTGCTCGCTGTCGTCGCCTTTGCGCTTACGGTCACTGGTGTCGTAATTGCCGCCACCGATTCAAATTCGAGCTCGTTAGCCAAGGATCCTCTTGTACTTCACGGCTACCCGCCAAAGACGGCGAACTTACTCGTCACCGTTTCTACGGGCGCGGCCTTTGGAATCAGCGCGAACGTTGCGGTCAACTTCAACGCCAACAGTGTTGACGCGACTGTGCGATTTCCCTTGGTAGTCACGACTGCAGCCGTTGAACTTCGCTTACTCAATAGGCATCTCTACGCTCGCTCGGCGGACGTGTCGAGCGGGCCATGGTTGTCGCTCGCCTATAAGGCACCAGCACTCTTTGGCGTCGCGCTCGAGATGACCAAACCAGATATCAAACTGATTACCGGTTTTACGACCGAAAGCATCTCGAAGAGCGGCTACTCAACGACGTACGCCTTCTACCGCGACCACGTCGCGTTACAGAGTTTGCTTGGAACATCAAAAGCCTCATCCACGCTTGGATCGATTCGTTGGTCCATCACCGTGGGTAGTGGGGGTGAAGTTACGCAGAGCACGATTCACACGAAGTCGAAGAAGTCGAGTACGACACTCAGCGTCACCGTGTTGTCCTATAACCAGCCAGTTAAGGTCGTCGCACCCAGTGCCAAGGACGTTACGCCAATTTCGAGCGCCGCGATCGAGCGACTTTTGAACGCTGAGAAATTCACGTCGTTCCTGATTCCCAAAAATCTGACGTCGCTCTCACAGGCCCAAGTCAGTTAATTTAGCGATTGTGGTCACCGCTCGTCCAGAACCCCGTTGGCCCGCTTCTTTGGCACTTCTCGTCTGTGCGGGGTTGTATCTCTTATTGTCGAACCGTCTCGCAGTCGGTCCTAGGTGGCTGCTGCCCGTTTTAGTTGTGCTGCCGCTGTTTCCACTTTCGGCTCGGCGCCACCGTCACCCCGACGACGCCAAATGGGTTCACAACCTTTGCATGAGTTTGATCGCACTCGTGACCATCGCCAACTTCGCCTCGGTGGCGTTGCTCGTCAATCGCCTTCTCAACGCTCACGTCTCGCAAGGTAGGGCGCTCGTTTATTCTGCCGTCTCGGTGTGGCTGACCAACGTCATTGTCTTTGGCTTGTGGTTCTGGGAGCTCGATCGTGGTGGCCCACATCGTCGAGCGGGTAATGACAAGCGTCTGCCCGATATTCAGTTTCCGCAAATGGAAAATCCTACGTTGGCGCCTCCAGACTGGCACCCGAGTTTTCTCGACTACCTCTATACGTCATTTGCCAACGGGACTAGCTTCGCGCCGGCCGACGCGATGCCCTTGACGTGGAAGGCGAAGGTCCTCTTCACGACCGAGTCGATTGCCTCGCTCGTCACTATTGCGATCGTGGCGGCTCGCGCGGTCAATATTCTTCATTAGGGCGGAAACTGATTAAAAAGTCGGTCGAGCACGTTGCTCGCGCGACTCGTTTTTCCTTTACGTTCTTCGACGCGATCGGCCCAGGCGGCGAGTGTCAGTCCAACGTTGATACCCAGCCAACGAAGTGGCTCTATCTCCCAGCGCTTCGGTGCTCGTTGTACAAATGGGAGCCGAGTGTACGAAGTGTCGGCGCCGGGGGCGCTGATGAGATCTGCCAACGCGTTCGCCGCGACGTAGCTCAGCACCACACCGTCGCCGGTGTAGCCACCCGCACTGGCCAAACCCGTGGCGTAGTCAACAAGGACCGACGGCTCGAGGTCGCGGGGCATCGCGAGTGGACCTCCCCAACGGTGAGTAATCGTGCCCTCGAGGGACGGAAATAATTCGCGCAGGGTCGTCTCGAGCAAGTCGAAGACCTTCGGGCTCTGATCAAAACGTTCTTCTACGGTTGAGCCAAAGTGATACGGCGCGCCGCGACCGCCAAAGGCGAGCCGATTATCGTTTGTTCGCTGTCCATAGATAATGAGATGACGATCGTCGGCGAAGGTCTCGTAGTTAGAGAATCCCACTTTGTCCCAGAACTTTTGGCTCTGCGGTTCGCTCGCGATCATGAGTGAGTAAATGGGTGCCACGCTGCGCCGCTGGCCCGGAAACGTCGACGTAAAGCCTTCGGTTGCTCGAACGACATATCGGGCGTGCACACTGGCGTGAGGGGTGATGACCTCGGCGAGATGATCACCCTTGGCTCTAATGAGACGGG
>DATCBX010000146.1:0-5085 GCA_036511635.1 Acidimicrobiales bacterium
GGGCGACTCATTAATGATGGACCACGTGAGCATCGTCACGTGATCGAAGGTTCCAGGTCCGAGTCCTAGGACGCGTACGACGGGCTTCACTTATAGGTCGGAGAACCAGATGCGCTGAGTTGCGTTGCTCCAGTTACGTCGCCCGTGGCTGGCGTGGTGGGCGCGAAGACGCCAACACCCGCGGTCTGGCTTATGCCCCAGCGACCAAATGATGGGTCGACATGAACGGCCGCGGAGTAGAGCAACTTGTTCTTCAACGTGCTGGCTGAGGTCGCGTTGAGGTTCTGCAAGTCACTTAAGACTGCTGGTGCCGCTGAAGTAAAGGGCGTGAGTGTGCGTTTGGTCACCGCTACGTAGAGTCCGGCGGTCGCGCCGTTGTACGAGATCGACACGGGCGTTGTCGAGAATGTGTTGAGCGCTAAGCCTGCAACGTCAGCGCGAACGCTGGCGTAGGACGAAACCGAGGGCGCGTAGCACCCGTACGCGCCGCCTTTTGCTCCCGACGCGTCTTGTGAAAAGTCCTTGGCGAGTGTCGCGACGCTGGCGCCGGCATTCTCGGCCGCGGTAAAGGCACTGATCGACGAGGGCGCGACAACAGCCACCGAGATGCACAACGTGTCGTACTGCGAGACGTGCTGCGCGTAGTAGCTCTTCATCGAAGATGCCGTCAGAGGAATCGTTGCCTTGACCTTGCCCACTAAGTACAGCGACGTCGCTTGCGATTCGATTTCCGCTTGGCGCATCTCGCTCGTCATCTCTGCCAAGGCTTGGACAGACGTGCCCGGACAGGTCTTGGACGCCGAGGTGGCCGCCTGGGTCATTTCGCCCTCGAGTGAGTTCTTCGCGGTAGCGAGCTCCTTCGCGTTGGGCACGTACTTGAGCGTTGTGGTGACGTAGTGGTCGATCGTGATGCCTTCGACGCGCAAATTCGTCCACGCCGCCGCTCCCGCTGCGTTCATGGAATCGCCGCCGGCGCCGCTCGCGAAGTTGCTGGGATCAAGTACCGCGACGTAACACTGCAACGTCGGATTGTGCGCGATTGTCGTAAGTTCTGAACGAAGAGTCGAGCTCGACACGGTCACGTGATTCACGCTGATGCCTGACGACGAATTACTCAGTCCATAGAGTCCGGCCCCAAGGAGAGCTACAACAAACAGGGCTACGAGGCGACGCACTTTCCCATTCTACCGATTCACTCTTCAACGCTGGCCGTCGGCGCGTTCACTTCCTCTAGTAAGTGAAGGATCGCTCGCGGCGCTACGTCACTTGGCGCGAGTTCAATACGAAGCTCCTTTGTGGCCTCGTTATAGGCACTCGAGCCGTAGAGTCGACGCAGTCGCAGTTGCTGACTAAAAGACAGCGTCAAGGGCCCCATCTTCAAGATCGGCTTCGAGCGAACGCCCACTCTTGCGGGCATCACAACCACTGACGTCACGTCGAAACCAATGCAGATGAGTCGAAGTTCGGCCAGTTCCAAGAGTCCCAGTGTTGGCGCGGGCAGCGCGCCGTAGCGGTCAATCCATTCGGTCCTGAGGTCCGCAAGTTCGTCAATACTCGTCACTCCCGCCAGGCGGCGATAGGCCTCGAGGCGAGCGTCATCCGCCTCGACGTAATCCTTCGGAAGGTGTGCTTCACCGGGAACGTCCAACGTGATCGGTACCACCTCGGGTACGTGAAAGCCCTTCGCGTCAGCGACTGCTTCAGCGACGAGTTGCACGTAGAGGTCGTAACCAACCGCGGCGACCGGGCCCGACTGATCGTGACCTAAGAGATTGCCGGCGCCACGAATCTCGAGGTCACGCATGGCAATCTTGAAGCCGCTACCGAGCGCGGTGTTATCGCCGATCGTGCGCAGTCTCTCGTACGCGGTCTCAGAGAGAACCTGGTCGGCCGGGTGAAAGAGATAGGCGTAGGCGCGCTGTCCGCTGCGCCCGACTCGCCCACGCAACTGGTGCAACTGGCCGAGCCCGAGGCGCTCGGCGCGGTCGACGATCAACGTGTTCACCGAGGGTAGGTCAATGCCCGACTCCACAATCGTCGTACAGACCAGTACGTCGTAGCGTCGCTCCCAAAAATCCACCATCACGCGCTCGAGCGTGCCTTCGTCCATCTGACCGTGAGCGACGGCGACTCTCGCGTCAGGCACCAATTGACCGAGGCGCTTGGCGACTTGATCGATATCGGCGACGCGGTTATGGACGAAGAAGACTTGGCCCTCACGCAAGAGCTCTCGGCGAATGGCTTCGGTAACGGCCGCTTCGTTGTACTCACCAACGTGCGTAAGAATCGGCCGGCGATCGGCCGGTGGCGTCGTGATCATCGAAAGATCACGAATGCCGGCGAAGGCCATTTCGAGGGTGCGAGGAATCGGCGACGCGCTCAGCGTCAACACGTCGACGCCCACGGCTCGCGTCTTGATCGCTTCTTTGTGCGTCACGCCAAAACGTTGTTCTTCGTCGACGACGAGCAGTCCAAGTTGTTTGAAGTTCACGTTCTCACTGAGAAGTCGGTGCGTGCCGATCACCACGTCGATCGTTCCCTCGCGCAGCCCCTGAAGCGTGACCTTGGTCTCCGCTTCGTCAACGAAACGACTGAGCAGCGCGACCTTGACGGGGAAGCCCGCGAAGCGTTCACTGAACGTCGTGAAGTGCTGACTCGCGAGCAGCGTCGTGGGCACTAAGACGGCGGCCTGTTTGTTGTCCTGGACAGCCTTGAACACGGCGCGCATCGCCACTTCGGTCTTGCCAAAGCCCACGTCGGCACAGACGAGACGGTCCATCGGACGAGGTGACTCCATGTCGGCCTTGACGTCCACAATCGCCTGCGCCTGATCTTGTGTGAGGGTGAAGGCGAACAACTCTTCCATCTCTCGCTGCCATGCGGTGTCGATATCAAACGCGTGACCTTCGGCAACGCTGCGCAGGCGATAGAGATCAACGAGTTCTTGGGCCACGAGGAACGCCGCCGCGCGCGCCTTCGCGCGAGTCTTTTGCCACTCCGCCCCACCCATGCGCGACAGCGCCGGACCGTCGCCACCGGTGTAGGGAGTGAGAGCGTCAATCTGTTCGGTGGGCCAGTAGCTGCGACCGTCTTTGAACTCGAGAATCAAATAGTCACGGGTCACGCCATTAATCGCGCGCGTGGTCGTGCCCGAGAATCTCGAGACGCCGTGTTGACGGTGCACCACGTAGCTGCCCACTGCCAAGTCATCAAAGAATCCGTCGACGTTGCGCGCTCGAGTACGTGAGACCCGGCGCTGGCTGCGTCGACCCGTGAGATCGCTCTCACTCCACACCACGACCTCGGGATCGTCGAGCGAGAAGCCCGCGGGCAGCAAACTTTCGAGAACCGTGATGCGAGCGTCAAAGACGTGACTCGGGTCAGTCGTGACCTCGACACCTTCGCCATGCAACTGATCGGCCATGCGGTCAATAGCGGCGGGTGACGACGTAAGTACCACCCCTCGCCTCGACGACGACCAGGTTCGAACGTGCGCGGCGATGCGCGCGGCGTCACCTTGGACTGGCGGCGGCGAGGTGAGTTGGCCCGTTGATCCCAGAGCACTGGCACTCGCTTCAAGAGCGATGTCAATGTTTCCTTCGATGACTTCGTCGTACGTGAGGTGCAGCAGCGGCACGACGCCGCTAGCCATCCACGTCGCCGCTACAACGTCAGTGAGTTCGCGCTCTTCGTCGAGTAGATCGGCGAGTCGCGCTTTAACGCGACTTGGTTCGACCACGATGACCGTGGCGTTCGTTACTTCGTTAAGCAGGGTTCTTGGTTCATCAACAAAGAGCCCCATCCACCCTTCCATCCCATCAAAGAGTTGGCCGGTGGCGAGGCGGTCGAACGTCGACGTGGCCCACGCTTCGCTCCGCGTCAACTCTTCAGCGCGTCGTCGCGTCTGTTCACCGGGCATCCATTCACGCGCCGGGGCAATTATCGCTTCGTCGATATCGTGCGTCGAGCGTTGCGTCGCGATGTCAAAGACCGTGAGTCGTTCGATTTCGTCACCGAAAAAATCCAGACGCAACGGTTCGTCGTTCTGCGCGGGCCAGACGTCAACGATGCCACCGCGAACCGCGATCTCAGCGCGGTGCTCGACCAGGTGCTCGCGGCGATACCCCATGTCGACGAGCCCCTGAACGAACTCGTCGCGGTCAACTTCGCTCCCGCGCCTCAAAACGTAGGGCGCGTGCAACGGTTCGGGCGAGAGCAATTGGGCAATCGAGCGCGCGGAGGACACAACAACGCGCGGGGCTCGACCTTCACGAATCTGCCAGCGCAGCAAGGCACGCATTGCCATGACCTGGCCGTCGGGGCTGACGCGCTCGAGTGGGTGGGTGTCCCAGCCCGGCCAGAGTGCCACGTCACCGTCGCCGAGCCACGCCGCAAGGGCGTCGCTCAGGTGCTCGGCGTCGCTCGAGGTGGCGGTCACCACAACGACAAAGGGGTGTTCACTGGACAGCGCCGCGAGAGCGAGCGGCGTAGCGAAACTCGAGGGAACGAACGATCCATCAAGTACTGAGGCGCGAATGGTTGGGCCAACGAGTTCGAGAACTCGCTGAAGCCCCGTCAGTTCACTCACGAGCCGTTCACACGACGCTGAGCCTCTTCAAAGTCGTAGTCGAGCAACGTCTCAATCGCGTCCGCGGCGAGCGCCACGTCAACCTCGTGAGCCTCTCGGCGCTTACCCGTAGGTCGGCGCAGCACGTAGTCCGCACCCTGTTCTTTGCTCGGTGGCTTGCCAATGCCAATACGAAGTCGAGCAAAGTCTTGGGTGCCGAGCGTTTGAGCAATCGAACGAAGTCCGTTGTGACCGGCGAGTCCCCCGCCAAATTTGATCTGCAAGCGTCCCGGCTCGAGATCGAGTTCGTCGTGAGCGACAACGAGCTTGGAGAGATCATCAATGGACGTTCGTCGAAGCAGTGGCGGCAGTGCGGCACCCGACTCGTTCATGAAGGTGGTGGGAATCGCGAGGGTGACCGGACCACGAGGCGTGCTAAGCGTCACGCTCATTGCGCGTTGGCGACGTTCGAGTGAAAGTTGCGCTCCGCGCCGCTGCACTACAAGGCGCAGCGCGTC
>DATCBX010000147.1:0-2394 GCA_036511635.1 Acidimicrobiales bacterium
CACGCCACCCGGTCTCGAGGTCCACTTCTTCACCGAGTGTTCGATAGAGATCGACCGAATTCATCATCATGCGCGTCAAGCTCAACGAACCGCGAAGTTGACCAACCAGACCCGCCGAGTGAAACGTGGAGCCACTGGTGAGTTGTGAACGTTCCACCAACACGGCGTCACTTAGTCCAAGCCGAGCGAGCCAGTAGAGAATTGAACAGCCGCCAATTCCTCCGCCAATCACGACGACGCGTGCGCGCTTGGGCACTGACTGTTCAGCCACGATGGTTGGCACCGTCCTCTCACTTCATTTGAGGGTGGGCGTAGCCACCTCGCTTGGAGACAGTACACCGACACGATTTAGTTCTCGCGCGCTGAAGCGCTACGCGCCAACTACGAAGTTGGCAGTCCGAGCGCGATCAAGAACGGTCGCGCGATCGCGAGTTGACCGCGCGACGGGTTTAGTGAAAGAAACACGCGGAACTCTTTTTTCGCCAGTGCAGCATTACCAGGCGTTGAGTCGGCGACGATCGCGTAGTAGAGACGCGGCGCGGCGCGGCGCGGACCGTACGCGATGGCTTTACGCAGATCGGCGACGCCGAGTGTCACGAGGGCGGGATTGGTAGTGGAACTACCGGCCGAGAAGTCCAGCCAACCCGTCTCGGTAAGCGCCAAGACGTTCTTTGGACGAATGACGAGCACCTGTTGATACGCGCTCAGCGCCGCGACGACGTTGCCATTGGCAACGTCAGCTTCCGCCTCAGTGAGCAACTGAGTGACTTGCTGGGCCTGACCAAGTGAGACGCCTCCGGTAATGGAGTTGCCCGCTTGACGCGGCGACAACGATGACCACAACAACACGACAGCTGCCACGAAAAAACATCCGAGTGCACTCAGCAACAACCAGCGACGACGTCGACGAACTGTCGTTTGCTTCGCGGTCTGCGAACCCAACGCCGCGAGTTCTCCGTGAGCCTTTTCGAGCGCGACACGTTCGCGGCGCTCAATGGCGCCAGCCTCGCTCTCAGAGAGTTCCCCCGCCAGGAGTTCCTTACTCGCGTCAGCTATCGAAGCCTCGCGCAGCGCGATCTCGTCGCGAAGTTGTTGTTCGTCTTTATTCATCTGCGCCTGGCGAGTCGAATCGCACTCGCGATAAGGAGCAGCACGATGAGCACGGGCACGATCCAGAGCAGCGCGCCGATACCCGACGTCGGTGGAGCGAGAAGAATCGACGTGCCGTAGACCGATTCGAGCGAGGTCAAGATCTGATCGTCACTTTTCCCGGCGCGCACTTTGGCGACGATCTCGTGGCGAACAGCGACGGCCGACGTGGCGTTACTCACCGCGACTGAAATATCGTCGCACGCCGGACAGCGCACCAGTGATTCGAGGTGCACAATGCGCGACTGGGTACTTGACGAGTGGGGGTGCAGCGCAAAGGCAAAGGCCCCGACCACGACCAACGCGACACACCACAGTGCGAAAGAGCGAGCTACTTTCACAGCTTCACCCGAGCGACGGCTTGTTCGAGTTGTCGTGCACTGAGAGGTCCGATGAACGTCGCCTTAACAATGCCCTTCGCGTTAATAATGAACGTCATCGGCGGTGACGTGACACCAAAACGATTCGCGAGGACGCCGCCTGGGTCAACAACCGATGGATAGAGCGAGCCGTAGTGCGCAGCAAAGGTTTGCGCGGCGCCCAGCGTGTCGTGAAATACGACGCCCACGACGTCGACGCCCCTATTCCTCTCTTGCCAGGCGAAGGTCGAGAGTTCCGGCGCTTCGGTCACGCAGGGGCCACACCACGAGGCCCAGAAGTTCACCACGACCACGCGGCCTAGGTCGTTCTTGATATTGAGCGTGCCACCGCCGCCGAGGAGCGGCGCGGAAAGCTTGGGTGCCGCTTTGTCAAGAAGTGGACTCTGGGTCTGAGTGGCGTCCGTGATCGGGTGGCGCATTGCTAAAAACAAGGACATTGCCCCGACGATGATGATCGCCGCGAGCGAGATGGCCATCACCGAGCGCTTCACGTCGCCTCGTCGTAGCGTCGGCGAAAGAATGAGAGCGCGCTGCCGAGGCCAATGATGATGCCCCCAAGCCAGAGCCACGCTAACAATGGCTCGACCGTCACGCCGAGCACGACCGAACCCGTGGGCAGATCGTTTCGAACCTGAGCGCCCGAGGTCGGACCAAGGCCGCCTACCGCTTCGAAGGTCACGTACACGTCACGCAAAAGATTCGAGTCAATGGCCGGCGTACCAACGGTCTGACCATTTCGTCCGTTGTAGGTCGTGATTGCTGGACGAAGTTGGTGTCCGTCAACGGTGACTTTTAGTTGCGTTGCGGTGCGCAGCGCGTCTTTAGCGTTGTGAAATCCTGAGAACTTCACCAACTGACCGTCGAC
>DATCBX010000148.1:0-3065 GCA_036511635.1 Acidimicrobiales bacterium
TGTATGTACTGCAGAGCCTCAGCCCGTGACGACGCGTCGTCGCGAAAGGCTCCCCGGACGGCTGAGGTGACGGTGGTCATGCCATCCTTTTTCACGCCGCGCATCGACATACAAAAGTGTTCAGCCTCGATAACAACGATCGAACCTCGAGGTTGGAGCTCGCGTTCCAGCGCTTCGACTATCTGCGTGGTCATTCGTTCTTGAACTTGTAGGCGTCTCGCGTAGCCCTCAACGAGTCGTGCCAACTTCGAGAGTCCCGTGATCTTGCCGTCCGGCGCGGGCAAGTAGGCCACGTGCGCGAAGCCTACGAAGGGCACTAAGTGATGTTCACATAACGACGTGAAAGGAATGTCGCGCACCATGACCATCTCGTCGTGGCCCACGTCAAAGGTCACACGAAGATGTTCAGCAGGATCGCTCTCGATCCCTTCGAAGAGCTCGACGTACATGTCCGCGACGCGCCGAGGCGTCTCGAGGAGACCTTCGCGCGCTGGATCTTCACCGATTGCTTCGAGCAATTCGCGAATGAGACGTTGCACGCGCGGGTGATCGACCACCCTTACACCTCGCCGACGTAGGTATAGATCGCGTCAAGGTTGCGATAGCGCTCGTTGACGTCGAGACCGTAACCCACGACAAAGTCAGAGGGAATAGAGAATCCGACGTACTTGAGAGACTGCTCGACGCGCTGTTCACCCACTTTGAGAAGCAACGCACAAACTTCGAGGCTGGCCGGGTTGCGGGCGCCGAGGTACTGACGCAAATAGTTCAACGTCAGGCCCGAATCGACCACGTCCTCGACGATCAGCACGTCGCGTCCAAGTAAGTCAACGTCGAGGTCCTTCACAATTCGCACCACGCCGCTGGTCTTGGTTGCCGCACCGTAGGACGAAACGGCCATGAAATCGCACTCAACGGGCAGTTCAATCGAGCGCATCAGATCGGCCATGAAGTTGACGGCGCCCTTTAAGACACACACCAAAAGAGGCGGATTGTTCGCGTAATCCTTCGTGATCTCTCGACCGAGCTCGTGCACACGGTCGTGAACCTCTTTAGCTGATACGACCACGTCGCCAAGAACATCCTTGGCCCAGGTCGCGGTGAAATCGTGTGGCGAATGCCTATCCATGAGTAGTGAGGCTAGTGGAGCCACCTTCGAGTGCCAGGCGCTGACCTCGCCGGGCCAAGCGTCGACCACCGCTGAGCTCGGTGGCGATGACGTCGCCTACAACCACGTTCAGAGCGCGTTCAACCTCGGCGGCACTCGGTGGGTGTTGTTCATGCAGCTCATCGACGTCGAGAAGTTTGAGCCGTAACCATCGGCGAAGTCGAGCCCGGGGCCACGCACGCAACTCCCTACAGTCCACGTCATCGAGCGCGCGCTCGGCGTCGATGGATGAGAGCTCATCAAGCCACGCACGCTCTTCGAAGATGATGTCGGCTTGGCGCGCGAGCAACGGCACGACGTCACGGCTCGCCACTTCGCACATGAGTGGCAGTAACTGATGTCGCACTCGATTGCGCAGAAACGCCACGTCATCGTTCGACTCGTCGTGACGCGGGTGCACGTTCGCTTGGTCCACGTACTCGTGAAGCTCCCCACGACGAAGACCCCGCAGTGGCTTCGTGGGGTCGTTCACCATTGGCGAGAGTCCGTCAATACCAGCGCCACGCATCATGTTGAGCAACACGGTCTCAGCGAGATCGTCCATGGTGTGGCCGGTCAATGAACTTTCGGGCAGGACTCGACGCCGCTCGGCTCGAGCTCGCGCTTCAAAGTTTGCGCCCGTGGCCACGTCCACGTCGTGAATCACGCACGACACTTTTAATAGATCACAGAGCTCGCGCACGTAGTTGGCGTCCTCGCCACTCGTGGGCCTTGCGTGATGATCAACGTGGTGCACACGCACGTCAAGACCCGCGTCCAGTGCCAAGAGAAGCAGACCGACCGAGTCAGGTCCACCAGACACCGCGAGCGCTACCGCGCTGTGTGCAGGAGGAAACACGCACGCACCAAGAAGTCGCTCCGCACTTTGCGTCATGGACGAACTTTAGGCAATGGCGGCAGTGACGCGTCGAGCGCGCAGGACGACCCACGTGCGAACCACCACGTACGCCAGCGCACTCAAGGTGCCGACGAAGAAGCCAATCGGCAAGTTGAAGGTGTACGAACACGCGATTGACGCCCACAGCGTGAGCAAAGAAAACACCATCGAATAACACAGCGCTCGACTTGGTCGACTCGACAACAGTCGCGCCGCCGCGGGCGGACCGATCATCAGTGAAAACGTCAATAGCGCACCGACAACGGGCACGGCGAGCGCTGAGGCGAGCGCCATAATGACAAGAAACAGAACCTCGATGACCGTGGTGTTGAGACCGTTGGCCCTTGAAAGCTCGTCTGAGAGCGAACTGTAAAGGAGAGGTCGATAAAGAAGTGCCAGTCCCAGCGCGCACAACACGGCCAGAAGAATCACCGAAAGGATCTCGCTTCTGCTCACGCCGAGAATCTCACCAAAGAGCAGCGCGTTGATTGCGGGCTCGTAGTTCGTACTCGTCGCCAAGAACGCAGCTCCGAGGGCCAGCATGGTCACGAGCGCCAAGGCAGTCGCGACGTCACTCTTGGCCCACCTCGAACTCGCACCGATACCAAAGGCGGCGACAAGGGCGAACGACACCAAACCCAAGAGAGGATTTACGCCAATGAGGTTGGCCCCCGCGGCTCCGGCAAAAGCTCCATTTGGCATTGCGTGCGCGGCAAAGGCGGAACCGCGCATCACGACGAAGAATCCCACCGCACCAACGAGAAGAGCGATGATCGTGCCACTAAACCAGGCGTTGATCATGAAATTAGAGAACACGACTACGCCCTACTTGCCGAGCACGGTGTCTGCGTTGACGTACGTGGCGACGTGACACGCCTCGAGAAAATGATTCTCGCGAGGTTTACCACGATGAACTCAACGACGACGACCATGACCACGAAGAAACTCACGGGCAGTCCACGGCGCGATGGAAACCAGTAATAGCTGTCATAAGCAAACACGACACCGAGCCACGTCGCC